>NZ_JRMK01000003.1:0-72974 GCF_000972925.1 Mycobacterium sp. UM_Kg1
GACGTGGTGCGCGTCGGTGCGGGCGGACTGGTGGTCTCCGAATGGGTGCGGGGCGCCTCGCTGCAGGAGGTCGCGGGTACGGCGCCGTCACCGGTCGGCGCGGGCCGCGCGATCCGATCGTTGGCCGGCGCCGCCGAAGCCGCCCACCACAACGGCGTGGCCCTGTCCATCGACAACCCGGCGCGGGTGCGGGTCAGCATCGACGGCGACGTCACCCTGGCCTTCCCTGCCACCCTGCCCGACACCAAACCCGAGGACGACATTCGCGGAATCGGGGCCACCCTCTACGCACTGCTGGTCAACCGTTGGCCGTTGGCCGACGCCGGGACGGGTTCCGAAGGCGGCCTGCAACCGGCCGACCGTGACGAGCACGGCAACCCGATCCCGCCGGACGCGATCAACCCGGACATCCCCTTCCAGATCGCCGCGGCCGCCAGTCATGCCATCGCACCCGACGGCGGGATCCGTGGCGCTTCGACGCTGTCCAACCTGCTGCAGCAGGCCACGGCCCTGCACGAGCAGACCGAGCTGCTGGGCCCGGTCGCCGACGAGCCGCCCCGCCCGGCCCCCGCGCCGCCGGACGACGAGACCCGCGCCGACCGGCGCCGGCGGGTGCTGATCGGACTGGGCATCGGTGGCGCCGTCATCCTGGTGGCGCTGCTGGTGCTGGCCTCGGTGCTCAACCGCATCTTCGGTGACGTCAACGGCTTGGACAAGACCGAACTGGGCCTGAGCAGCCCGTCGGCGTCGGCCCTGCCCGGCGCAGCCGGGCCCAGTGGTGTGGTGAAGCCGATACAGGCGACGGTGTTCTCGCCCGGCGGCGAGGCCGACCGGCCCCAGGACGCCGGTCTGGCGATCGACGGGGACCCGG
Source organism: Mycobacterium sp. UM_Kg1 (assembly GCF_000972925.1). Lineage (NCBI taxonomy): Bacteria > Bacillati > Actinomycetota > Actinomycetes > Mycobacteriales > Mycobacteriaceae > Mycobacterium > Mycobacterium sp. UM_Kg1. The sequence goes on from NZ_JRMK01000003.1 coordinate 872, forward strand.
CCACCGCCTGGTCCACCGACACCTACTCCGATCCGGTGCCCTTCCCGAACTTCAAGAACGGCGTGGGCCTGATCCTGCAGCTGCCCAGCCCCACGGTGATCGGCAGCGTCTCGCTGTACGTGTCCAGCACCGGCACCCGGGTCGAGCTGCGCTCGGCATCGACACCCAAACCGTCGCGGCTGGAGGACACCACCCTGCTGGCGCCGGCGAAGACGCTGCACCCCGGTTCCAACAAGATCACCGCCGACTCGGCCACCCCGACGTCGAACCTGCTGGTCTGGATCACCACGATGGGCAACACCGGTGGGGAGAGCCGCACGCAGATCTCCGAGATCACCGTGCAGGCGGCGTCCTAGCCGGTCGCCGTCCGCGCCCCCACCCGGTGCCTGTGGACAAGGTGATCGGGTGAAGTGCCGACCGGGTCGCCGCTGATTACTGTCCGGCCCATGGGCCACCCGGAGCGCAGTGACGCCGAACTGCTGGCCGCGCATGTCGCCGGGGACCCGTACGCCTTCGGCGAGCTCTACGGGCGCCACCATCGGCGGCTGCGCCGCCTGGCCCGGCTCACCACCGGCTGCCCCGAGGAGGCCGAGGACGCCCTGCAGGAGGCCATGCTCTCCGCGCACCGGGCGGCCGGGTCGTTTCGCCACCACGCCGCCGTGGGCAGCTGGCTGCACCGCATCGTGGTCAACGCCTGCCTGGACCGGCTGCGCCGGCACCCCGTGACCCACATCGAACTGCTCGCCGGCCACGCCACCGTCGGCGATGGCACCGCACAGGTCGATACCGCGCTGCTGGTGCGTGCCGCGTTGCGCCGGCTGCCGGCCGCCCAGCGGGCCGCGGTGATCGCGGTGGACATGCACGGCTATTCGGTGGCCGACGCCGCGCAGGCGTTCGGGGTGGCTCCGGGAACGGTCAAGAGTCGCTGCGCCCGCGGACGGGCCCGGCTGGCCGCGCTGCTGGAACGGTCCGCCCCGCTGGACCCGGCGCTGCGGTGCGCAGGCCCGACGGGCGGATAACCTTGGCGCCCGAGGGGGTCAGCAGGTCGGCGCGACGACGGTGCGCGACGACACGACAACGAGCGGAAGCCGCGGCATGCCAGTCGAAGCGGGTGAGGAACAGCCCCGGGGCCACAGTGGACCACCGGCGCACGCGAGCCGGCCCCTGCCCCGGTTCAACCGGATCGCCGCCTGGGTCGGCGGCATCGCTGCGGTGCTTGCCGTCGGGCTCGGCACGGCCGCCCTGGTGCGGTTCCCCGGCGACACCACCAGCGGGCGCCGCTCGTTCGACGCCATCACGGTGGAGTCCGCACCCACCGCGGTCCTGCCGCTGTCGGAACCGGAGATCCTCGAACTGCTGGACCGCCGCCCCGAGTACGGTCCGCTTGCCGATCCGGCGCGCCGGGCGGGCTGCCTGACCGGTTTGGGCTATCCGGCTTCCACCCCGGTGCTGGGCGCCCGCGAGATCACCATCAACGGTCGCCCCGGGGTGGTGCTGCTGCTTGCGGGTACAGCACCCGGCACGATCAACGCGCTGGCGGTGGCGCCGCACTGCAGTTCGGTCGACACCGGCCTGCTGGCCGACACCACCGTGCGGCGCCCCTAGGCCCGGCCCCAGCGGTTCGGGAACAATCGCCGCCTACGCTGACGTTGCAAGCCCGTGAAACCCGATCCCAGCGGAAAGGCCATCGATGTCTGAGACACCCTCCACCCACCAGGTGATCATCATCGGCTCGGGTCCGGCCGGGTACACCGCCGCGATCTACGCCGCCCGCGCGCAGCTGGCCCCGGTGGTGTTTGAGGGGACCGCGTTCGGCGGCGCCCTGATGACCACGACCGAAGTGGAGAACTTCCCCGGCTTCCGCAACGGAATCATGGGCCCGGAGTTGATGGACGAGATGCGTGAGCAGGCCCTGCGCTTCGGCGCCGACCTGCGGATGGAGGACATCGAGTCGGTCGATCTGGAGGGTCCGGTCAAGACCGTCGTCACCGCCGACGGCGAGACCCTGCAGGCCCGGGCTGTCATCTTGGCCATGGGCGCCGCCGCCCGCTACCTCAACATCCCCGGCGAGCAGGAGCTGCTGGGCCGCGGGGTGAGCTCGTGTGCCACCTGCGACGGCTTCTTCTTCCGTGACCAGGACATCGCCGTGATCGGCGGCGGTGACTCGGCGATGGAGGAGGCCACCTTCTTGACCCGCTTCGCCCGCAGTGTGACCCTGGTGCACCGCCGCGACGAGTTCCGCGCCTCGAAGATCATGCTCGCCCGCGCCCGCGAGAACGACAAGATCCGGTTCCTGACCAACAGCGTTCCCGTCGCGGTGGAAGGCGAGCAGACCGTGACCGGCCTGCGGGTGCGCGACACCCTCAGCGGTGCGGAGACCACCCTGCCGGTGACCGGCGTGTTCGTCGCTATCGGCCACGACCCCCGCTCGGCGCTGGTGCGTGACACCGTCGAGCTGGACGCGGACGGCTACGTCCTGGTCCAGCAGCCCGGCACGCGCACCTCGGTGGAGGGCGTGTTTGCGGCCGGCGACCTGGTGGACCGTACCTACCGGCAGGCGATCACCGCCGCCGGAACGGGCTGCGCGGCCGCCATCGACGCCGAACGTTGGCTGGCAGAATCGCATGACGACACCGACGCAGCAGATGCCCACGACACCGGTACCGAGACCCTGACGGGAGCAACACGATGACCGACCACAGCACGGTAACCGTCTCCGACGCCACTTTCTCCGCCGATGTGCTGGCCAGCACCAAACCGGTGCTGGTGGACTTCTGGGCCACCTGGTGCGGTCCCTGCAAGATGGTGGCCCCGGTACTCGAGGAGATCGCCGCCGAGCAGGCCGGCCAGCTCACCGTCGCCAAACTCGACGTGGACGCCAACCCCAACACCGCGCGGGACTTCAACGTGGTGTCGATCCCCACCCTGATCCTGTTCAAGGACGGCCAGCCGGTGAAGCGGATCGTCGGCGCCAAGGGCAAGGCCGCGCTGCTGCGGGAGCTTGCCGACGCCACCTAGCGACGTCGGGCACTGCCCGGCCTGCTTGTGAGGCTGCGCTCTGTAGGCCCGTTTGTGGCCGCTCCGTTTTCGAAAATTGCCCGGGGATCTGAGACAATTTTCGCTAACGTGCTGGCAACATGAGCGGCGGCTCCAGTGCCAACAGCGACAACCGGAGGGTCTCAGTAATGTCGGGTCGGCATCGCGGCGCCCAAGAGGGCCTGCGTCGTGGCGACCGTAGCGGCGCGGTGGTGGAGATCCGGGCGGCGCTTGCCGCCCTGGGCCTCGTGGACAGCCCCGACGCGGACCTGAGCACCGGCAAGCATGTGGCGCTCGACGTCTTCGACGCCGAACTCGACCAGGCGGTGCGGGCCTTCCAGCAACAGCGCGGTCTGCTGGTGGACGGGGTGATCGGCGAGGCCACCTACCGGGCACTCAAGGAGGCGTCCTACCGCCTGGGTGCACGCATCCTCAATCATCAGTTCGGGGCTCCGATGTACGGCGACGATGTCGCCACGCTGCAAGCCCGGCTGCAGGATCTGGGTTTCTACACCGGTCTGGTGGACGGCTATTTCGGCATCCAGACGCACAACGCCCTGATGTCCTACCAGCGTGAGTACGGCCTGTACGCCGACGGCATCTGCGGGCCGGAGACGTTGCGCTCCTTGAACTTCCTGGCTTCCCGGGTGAGTGGCGGTTCGCCGCATGCAATCCGTGAAGAGGAACTGGTGCGACGCTCGGGCCCCCGGCTGTCCGGGAAGCGGATCGTGATCGACCCGGGCCGCGGCGGCCGGGATCACGGGCTGATCACCCAGACGCCGTCGGGTCCGATCAGTGAAGCAGATATCTTGTGGGACTTGGCAAGCCGTTTGGAAGGCCGGATGACGGCCATCGGGATGGACACTTTCCTGTCCCGCCCCAGCGGCCGCAATCCCTCCGACGCCGAGCGCGCGGCCACCGCCAACGCCGTGGGCGCCGACCTCATGATCAGCCTGCGCTGTGGCACCCACGTCAGCCCGGCGGCCAACGGGGTGGCGTCTTTCCACTTCGGCAACTCGCATGGTTCGGTGTCCACCATCGGCCGTAATCTGGCTGACTTCATTCAGCGAGAGATCGTGGCCCGCACCGGGTTACAAGACTGCCGCGCGCACGGCCGGACATGGGACCTGCTGCGGTTGACCCGGATGCCCACCGTCGAGCTGGACGTCGGCTACATCACCAGTCCCGGTGATCGCGCGATGCTGGCCTCCCCCGCCACCCGCGACGCCATCGCCGAAGGCATCCTGGCCGCGGTCAAGCGACTGTATCTGCTCGGCAAGAACGACCGGCCCACCGGAACCTTCACCTTCGCCGAGTTACTGGCCCACGAGCTGTCGGTGGAGCGGACCGGCCAACTCGGCGGTTCCTGACCTAAACCGCACTCCCCGACGCCGGCGCGCACGCGCCGATCGGTGCCTCGAGCCGCGCGCTTTCCAGCAACCGCTCGAGCGCGGCTTCGACTTCCGCCTTCCAACCCAGGCCCTTGTCGAGTTCCAAGCGAAGCCGGGGAAAGTACCGGTGCGGCGCCACCACGGTGAAGCCGACATCGGTCAGGAAATCCGCGGCGATGATGCAGTGTTCGACTGAGCAGTCACCGACCGCTTCCAACACCGGCGCCACGTCGGGCGGTGCGCTCGCGGTGTCCAGCAGCTCCGAGACCTCCGGCGTCCGGCCGAAGGCCTCCAGTGCGCGGACCCCTCGCCGCATCAGCTCCTCGACCACCCGGGCGATCAGTTCCCGGGGCAGCCCGTCGGCCAGCGGAGCCGGATCGACCCCGATCGATGTCAGCAGCACCGCGTCGGCGGAAACCGGCCCGGTGGGAAACCGGTGCGCACGCGGGACGGCGCGCGGGGGCGCGTAGAGCGCGTAGCCCAGACATGCGGGGTCGGCGATGCCGCGTGCGGCGGCCGAAGGGGTGGCCACCTGGCCGCAGGTCCCCCACTCCAGCATCACCATCGACAACCAGGCTTCCTTCTCGAACTCCGGGTCCGACAGGTGCTCGTCGCCGCCGAGGGTCGCCGGATCCACCTCCCAGAAGACGCAGCGCCGTGCGTGCTTGGGAAGCTGCTCGAAACCCTCCAGCTTCAGGGGTGCGATTCGGACAGACACTGGACTCCCGGTCTCAACCCGTGCTGTCGCCCACGACAGCCCTTTAAGGATAGGAGGGACGAGCCGCCGGATGCCACCCTCGGTGCCCTTTGGCCGGCCGCCCCCTGGAAAAATCGAAAGCTGCTGTCCTTCAACATCATTGGAAGCCACCTCGGTTCCGGGATCGCCGTACCGTCACAGTGACGTAACGGCCCGGTAGCCCTGCACGTTGGCGGATCACGGCCTTAAGAGGTTTTCCGGTCCATCATCTCGACAATGCGCTGCAGGTCGTCGACCGACCCGAACTCGACCACGATCTTGCCCTTGCGCTTGCCCAAACTGACCATCACCCGGGTGTCGAAGGTCGTCGACAGCCGCTCGGCGATGTCCTGCAGGCCGGGCATCTGGATCGGCTTGCGCCGCGGCGCGACCGGGTTCGCGGGCCCCGCACGGTTGGCCAGGGTGACGGCCTCCTCGGTGGCGCGCACCGACAGCCCCTCGGCCACGATCCTCGCCGCGAGCTCCTCCTGAGCCTCGGCTCCCCCCTCCAGGGAGAGCAACGCCCGCGCGTGCCCGGCCGACAGCACCCCGGCGGCGACTCTGCGCTGCACCGCGATGGGCAGCCGCAGCAGCCGGATCATGTTCGTCACCAAGGGACGAGAGCGTCCGATGCGTGTCGCCAACTCGTCGTGGGTGACCCCGAACTCGTCCAGCAATTGCTGATAGGCCGCCGCCTCTTCCAAGGGGTTGAGCTGGACGCGGTGGATGTTCTCCAGCAGCGCGTCGCGCAGGAGGTTGTCGTCCTCGGTCTCCCGCACGATAGCCGGGATGGTCTCCAGACCTGCCTGTTGCGACGCACGCCAGCGCCGCTCCCCCATCACCAGCTGGTAGCGCGACGAGCCCGGTACCTCCCGGACCACGATCGGCTGCATCAAGCCGAATTCCCGGATGGAGTGCACCAGTTCCGCGAGCGCCTCGTCGTCGAACACCTGCCGGGGCTGGCGCGGGTTGGGCTCGATGTCGGCCGGCCTGATCTCCCGGTAGACCGCTCCCACATCCGGCGCTGCCGACGGCGCTGCGGTGCCCAGGCCGCCGAGGACGACGTCCGCGGCCGCATCGCCCATACGCGGGCCCAGGCCTGCTGCCCGGTCGCCCGGTGCGTCGCTGCCCTCGCCCGGTCCCGTCGGGATCAGCGAGGCCAGGCCGCGGCCCAGGCCGCCTTTCTTACGCGACGGTCCGGTCATCGGTGGCGCTCCTCCCTATCCCTGTGCCCACGGTGGCTGACTCCTCGGTGGCTCGGTCCAGCAGGCGGGTCACTGCCTGCCCCCGCCGTGGCCGTCCGCCAGATCCCGCTCGACCAACTCCCGGCTGGCGTCCAGGTAGCTCATGGCTCCCCTTGAGCCGGGGTCGTACTCGATGATCGTCTGGCTGTATCCCGGTGCCTCCGAGACCTTGACGCTGCGCGGGATCACCGTGCGCAGCACCCGGTCTCCGAAGTACCGGCGGACCTCGTCGGCAACTTGATCCGCCAGTTTGGTCCGCCCGTCGTACATGGTCAGCAGCACGGTGGTCACCGCCAGCCGTGGGTTGAGGTGTGCCTTGACCATCTCGATGTTGCGCATCAACTGCGAGACCCCCTCCAGCGCGTAGTACTCGCACTGGATGGGGATCAGCACCTCCGGCGCCGCGACCAACGCGTTGACGGTCAGCAGGCCCAGGGAGGGCGGGCAGTCGATGAAGACGTAGTCGAAGTCGAAGCGGTCGAGGTCGGCCAGGGCGTTGCGGAGGCGGTTCTCCCGCGCCACCATGCTCACCAGTTCGATCTCCGCGCCGGCCAGGTCGATCGTGGCGGGGATGCAGTACAGCAGTTCGTTGTGCGGACTCTGCTGCAGTGCGGTGGCTGCCGGGATGGCGCCGATCAACACTTCGTAGGAGGACGGCGTGCCGGACTTGCGGTCCGCAATGCCCAGGGCGGTGCTGGCGTTGCCCTGCGGGTCGAGATCGATCACCAGGGTTTTGATTCCCTGCACCGCCAGGGCGGAGGCGAGGTTGACGGCCGTGGTGGTCTTGCCGACGCCGCCCTTCTGGTTTGCAACGGTGAACACCCGCCGACGCCGGGGCCGGGGCAATCTGTTGTTGGTGTGCAGCACCTGCATGGCGCGCTCGGCAGCGGCTCCGATCGGGGTGTCGACGAAGTCCGACGATGTTTCACGTGAAACCGCGGCGCCCGATGTTTCACGTGAAACCGCGGCGCCCGATGTTTCACGTGAAACCGCGGCGGGGGCGGGCCGCGCGCCCTTGGCGGACGGCCGCGGCGTGACATCCGGCGGGACTGGTCTGCTCATATCTGCCTCCTGGTTCCCCGTCGCGTCGCGCCCCTCCGAGCCCGGGTGGGCTCGCCCCGCAGCGCCACCACTACGGTCGCGGGCGGGGTTAAATAGTTCACGCCACATCTCACCACCCTTACGTCCTTCGCGCCTAGTCCCGCCATGGTCGCACGGTGCTCGTCCACCTCGGCTTGGGCTCGCTCCCCCTTCATCGCGAGCATTCGCCCGCCGCCGCGCAACAGCGGAAAGCTCCATCGGCTGATCTTGTCGAGACTCGCGACCGCCCGCGACAAGACGGCGTCGCGATCGCCGGCCTCGTCCCGAACGGACCGGTCCTCGGCGCGGCCACGCACGACGTCGACGTTGGCCAAATCCAGCTCGGCGACGGCCTCCCGGAGAAACTCGCTGCGGCGCAGCAGGGGCTCCACCAACGTCATCGCGATATCGGGACGCACGATCGCCACCGGGATTCCCGGCAACCCGGCGCCGCTCCCGATGTCCGCAACGCGCTCCCCCGCCTCGAGGAGCTCGCCGACCGCCGCGCAGTTCAGCAGATGCCGATCCCACAACCGCTCCACTTCGCGGGGACCGATGAGGCCCCGTTCGACACCGGCGCCGGCCAGCAGCGCCGCGTATCGGCGGGCCAGGGGCAGGCGGTCGCCGAAGACTTCGGCCGCCGCCGGGGGTGGTTCCGGTGCCGGTGCTCCCTCGACATGTTTCACGTGAAACATTCCTCCGGCTTCCCGGGAATGAACCGCGGGCAGGGAATCACACGGATGTGATTCCCTGCCCTGAAGCCTCGTCAGTCGCGCCGAACCACGACCCGGCGCGACGGCTCGACACCCTGACTCTCGCTGTGCACGCCGGCAACGGCGGCCACCGCATCGTGGACGATCTTACGTTCGAACGGGCTCATCGGGGCCAGTTCCTCATCGGCTCCGGTCTCCAAGACCCGCCGCGCCACCTCGTCGCCGAGTGCCGTCAAGTCGTCCCGGCGCCGGCGCCGCCAACCGGCGATGTCGAGCATCAGCCGGCTGCGCTCGCCGGTCTTCTGGTGCACCGCCAAGCGGGTCAGCTCCTGCAGGGCGTCGAGCACTTCGCCCTTGCGCCCCACCAGCTTGGTCAGATCCGCGCCGCCGTCGATGCTGACCACCGCACGCCGGCCCTCCACATCGAGGTCGATGTCGCCGTCGAAGTCCAGGAGGTCGAGCAGCTCCTCCAGGTAGTCACCGGCGATCTCGCCTTCGGCCACCAGGCGGTCCTCCAGGTCCACCGCGGGGGCGGCGTTACCCTCCTGGGCCTCGGTCTCCGGCGTCGCCTCGCGCTCCGTGGTGTCCGAATCCGTCGTGTCAGTCATCTCGTCTCCCTCCGTGTCCGGCGGCTCATCTGCACCGGTTGGCTTGTTGCGGTGGTTTACCGCTTGCGTTTCTTCGGCTTGGCTCCTGCGCCGGGGCGTCCGCCCCGTGCAGCGGGGCGGCCCGGGTTGCGTTTCACCGCATCCGCGCTGCCACCGGTTTTCGGCTCGGGCACATCGGACTCAGGCGCTTCGGCTTCAAGGGCATCGGCAGTTGCCGCCCGGGCCGTCCGCTTCGGCTTAGCTCCGGGAGCCGGGGCGTTGGCGGCACGCCGGCGCAACGCCTCCTCCTTCTTGGCCTCGTCTTCCTTGGCGATCAACCCGAAGACGTAGTGCTGCTGCGCGAAGGTCCAGATGTTGTTGGAGAACCAGTACAAGATGATCGCCAGGGGCAGGAACGGGCCGCCGACCACCACGCCGAGCGGGAACACGTACAGCGCCAGCTTGTTCATCATCGCGGTCTGCGGATTGGCCGCGGCTTCCGGACTCTGCCGGGCCACCGAGGCCCGGCTGTTGAAGTAGGTGGCGATGCCGGCGGCGAGCATGATCGGCACCCCGACGGCGATCACCGACACCCGGTTGAATTCGGCGAAGGCGTCCAGGCCGGTCCGCTGAATCATCGTCGCGCCCAGTGGTGCCCCGAACAGGTTCGCGTCCAGGAAGTTGCCCACGTCCTCGGCGCTGAAGAAGTAGTTGCCCAGCTGGCGGTTCAGATCCGGCGACAGACCGAGCTGGCCGATCCCGGTGCTGGTGCGGTTGAACGACCGCAACACATGGAACAGACCCAGGAACACCGGGACCTGAGCCAGCATCGGCAGGCAACCCAGGATGGGGTTGAAGCCGTGCTCACGCTGCAGCTTCTGCATCTCCAGCGCCATCTTCTGGCGGTCCTTGCCGTACTTCTTCTGCAGGGCCTTGATCTGGGGTTGCAGCTCCTGCATCTGCCGGGTGGTCCGGATCTGTTTCACGAACGGCTTGTACAGCAGTGCCCGCAGCGTGAACACCAGGAACACCACCGACAAGGCCCAGGTAAAGAAGTTCGCCGGTCCCAGCAGAAGGCCAAAAGCCTTGTACCACAACCACATAATGCCCGACACCGGGTAGTAAACGTAGTCCAGGCTGCCCGGATCAAAGGACACCGTATTCACCCTCCGCTCGTTCTTGAGAGGCGTTCTCGCCAGGGCAGCAGCCCTCGCCAGCGCCCTGGGAGCGCTCGGGAATAGGGTCCCAACCGCCTTGATGCCACGGCCCGCACTTGGCCAGCCGTACCACTGCCAACCAGCTTCCCCGAATCAATCCATATTCGCTCAGGGCGTCCACCGCATATTGGCTGCAGGTCGGCATGAATCGGCAGCTCGGCAGACGCAGCGGCGAGACCATATTGCGGTACAGCTGGATGAGGAAGATCAGTCCGCGTACCGGCGCAACCGCGATCCCGTGCATCAGCGCACCGTCCCGGCGGTCCGGCGGATCGATTGCAGGCCGGCGCGCAGCTGGGCACCCAGCGTCGCCGAAGTCGCATCCCTGCTGCCGGGCAGTGCCCGGATCACCAGCCGCTCGTCGGGTTGCAGGTCCGCCAACAGCGTGCGGGCCACATGGCGCAGACGCCGCGCCACCCGGTGCCGCTCGACGGCGGACCCGACCGTCTTGGCGATGATCAAGCCCACCTGGGGCGGAGTTGGGGTGGCGGCATCCGGCGTCGACGTCTCGGTAGGTTCGGTCCGCCGGTCATAGATCACCAGGTCGGGCTGTACTGCCCGTCGGCCATGTTTGACCGTCGCACCGAAGTCGGCCGATCGTCTCATCCGGTGTTGAGCCGGGAGCACCGCCGAACTGCCTGTGCTCAGGCAGTCAGCGAGCTGCGGCCCTTGCGACGCCGGGCGGTGACGATGGCCCGGCCGGCACGGGTCCGCATCCGCAGACGGAACCCGTGGACACGGGCCCGACGACGGTTGTTGGGCTGGAAGGTCCGCTTGCCCTTGGCCACGGCACACTCTCCTTGTTGCGTCTTGCGTCGCGCCTGCCCGACACACCGGAATCCCGATGTGCCTGCCGCACGCGACGCACTCGGTAAGCTCGGTGAACTTCTGCGTCTTGCTCGTAACCGGCGCGGGCTCCGGCCAGTGGCCGATCGCTGCCGTATCGCCGACGTTCGGGCGACTGTTCGAGGGTACTGATGCGCGTTCGCCGGGTCAAACCCTGCCCTGTGGCATCCCCGGCCGCCAGTTCGGCCCGACATTTCAGCGGCCCAATATTCACAGTGGTCACACGCGTATCGACTCGCCGCGAGACAGCAATTTTCCTTTGAATCATCTGACTGAAAGGAGTAGTCCTACACTCCGAAACCTGTTAACTTGCTTGCCAGCGCCGTTTCGCTACCGGAGCGGTTTTTCGACCACGAACCGAAGATCAAGAAGCGGATCACGCTTCAGATATCGCGTCTGTTGTCTGGAGTGTCCGTTGCTGAGCAACCGGCCCAGGGGGCCTCACCGCGGAATGCGCACCTCATCCACATCTGTGGATAACTGTGTGGATAGCATGACCCGGTACGGCACCCGCGCACCACGGTGCCAACCGGACGGCGTCGAACCAGGGGGATGGGGCTTTGAGTGAGGACCCCGGATCTGCGTTCCTCAGTCTCTGGGACGAGGTGGTAGCCGAACTCAACGGCGACGCGCCCTCATCCAACGGTTCCGCACCGGCGCTGACTCCCCAGCAGAAGGCCTGGCTCAAACTGGTCCACCCGCTGGCCATCGTCGAGGGCTTCGCGCTGTTGGCCGTTCCCAACAGCTTCGTGCAGAACGAGATCGAACGGCATCTGCGCACGCAGATCACCGACGCGCTCTGCCGGCGTCTGGGCCACGAGGTCGAGCTCGGTGTGCGGATCGCGCCGCAGCCGGTCGAGGATCCGACTCCTGCCGCATCCGACACCGGCACCGAAACCCGGACCGAGGACGAAGACGACGACACCACCGACGTCGAATACGACTGGCCCAACTACTTCACCGAACGCCCCAGCGACGACTCCCCGACCGCTGACGGGGCCAGCCTCAACCGGCGTTACACCTTCGACACGTTCGTTATCGGTACCTCCAACCGCTTCGCGCACGCCGCCGCCCTGGCCATTGCCGAAGCCCCGGCCCGCGCCTACAACCCCCTGTTCATCTGGGGCGAGTCCGGACTGGGCAAGACCCACCTGCTGCACGCGGCCGGCAACTACACCCAGCGGCTCTTCCCCGGAATGCGCGTTAAGTACGTCTCCACCGAAGAGTTCACCAACGACTTCATCAACTCGCTTCGCGACGATCGCAAAGTTGCGTTCAAGCGCAGCTACCGCGACATCGATGTGCTGCTCGTCGACGACATCCAGTTCATCGAGGGTAAAGAAGGTATCCAGGAGGAGTTCTTCCATACCTTCAACACCCTGCACAACGCCAACAAGCAGATTGTGATCACGTCCGACCGCGCGCCCAAACAGCTCGCCACGCTCGAGGATCGGCTGCGAACCCGATTCGAATGGGGCTTGATCACCGACGTTCAGCCCCCGGACCTCGAGACCCGGATCGCCATTTTGCGCAAGAAGGCCCAGATGGACCGCCTCGACGTGCCCGGCGACGTGCTCGAACTCATCGCCACCAGCATCGAGCGCAATATTCGCGAGCTCGAAGGGGCGCTGATCCGCGTCACCGCGTTCGCCTCCCTGAACAAGACCCCGATCGACCGGGCCCTTGCCGAGATCGTCCTGCGCGACCTGATCGCCGATGCCAGCACCATGCAGATCAGCGCCGCGATCATCATGGCCGTCATAGCCGAGTACTTCGACACCTCCGTGGAGGAACTGCGCGGCCCGGGTAAGACCCGTCCCCTGGCCCAGTCGCGCCAGATCGCCATGTATCTGTGCCGCGAACTGACCGACTTGTCGCTACCGAAGATCGGCCAGGCTTTCGGCCGCGACCACACCACGGTGATGTACGCCGAGCGCAAGATCCGCGGTGAGATGGCCGAGCGTCGTGAGGTCTTCGATCAAGTCAAAGAGCTCACCACCCGGATCCGGCAACGCGCCAAGCGCTGATCTGCCCGTTCTCGTCACTCCGCTTACAAAAAACTTTGGACCCTTGCGTACCAGCTGTCACGCTCCGAGCCTGTGGATACAGCTGCGGACAACATGTCCATCGTCGGCCCACTGATGCTCGGTAACTACACAACGTCGCCGTCATCCACAGTCGCGGCGCCGGCGCCGGGCGTGTCATTCACCGCTGTTCCCCAGCCCGCCGCCCCCGCCCAGCAGCACCGATGCCCGGCTGTACCCACTATCCACAGGACTTACTACTAATACTGGGAGTTATCTCTGGTTTCTCTTTCAAAACAGGTCGTTGGGGATTCGGCATCAGCGGGCCTGTTCACAACGGGAGTGATGTCGGCGCCAGCACGTCCCTGCCCGGTGCACCAACTGTCGATGTTTAACTTTCAAGAAGGCGCGCCAGGCTCTACGGTTGTGGCCTACCGCTCTATCGCTTCGGCATGGGGCGTTACACGGCCGCGGGTGGGAGTGTTCACCAGACAGGCGCAGGGTAGAGCTCGATATCGGGATGACGAGAGGACGCTATGGACGCGGCGACCACGAACGCGGGTCTGACCGACTTGAAGTTCCGCCTGGACCGGGATGACTTCGCTGACGCGGTGGCGTGGGTAGCGAAATCCCTGCCGGCCCGGCCCACCGTGCCGCTGCTGGCCGGGGTGCTGCTGACCGGCACCGACAATGGACTGACCGTGTCCGGATTCGACTACGAAGTGTCCGCGGAAGTTCAGTTGGCCGCTGAAATCGCTTCTCCCGGAGCTGTTTTGGTCTCCGGACGGTTGTTGTCCGATATCACCAGGGCGCTGCCCGCCAAGCCGGTCGAAGTCAGTGTCGAGTCCACCCGGGTGGCGTTGACCTGCGGAAATTCGCGATTCTCGCTGCCCACGATGACGGTCGAGGATTACCCCACGCTGCCGACCCTGCCCGAGGAGACCGGGGTGTTGTCGGCCGACGTGTTCGCCGAGGCCATCAGCCAGGTGGCCGTTGCCGCCGGCCGCGACGACACCCTGCCGATGCTGACCGGTATCCGCGTCGAAATTTCCGGTAACACAGTTGTTTTGGCTGCTACCGACCGGTTCCGGTTGGCGGTGCGCGAGCTGACCTGGTCGGCCGCGCCGGGGACCGAAGCCGCGGTGCTGGTTCCGGCGAAGACCCTGGCCGAAGCGGCCAAGGCCAGTACCGACGGCAACGAGGTGCACCTGGCACTGGGGGCCGGCTCGGCTGTGGGCAACGAAGGCCTGCTGGGCATCACCAGTGGCGGAAAGCGCAGCACAACGCGGCTGCTCGATGCCGAGTTCCCGAAGTTCCGCCAGCTGTTGCCCTCCGAACATCTGGCTGTCGCCACGATCGGTGTGGCAGAGCTCACCGAGGCCATCAAGCGTGTGGCTCTGGTCGCCGACCGCGGTGCCCAGGTGCGCATGGAACTCTCCGAGGGCACGCTGCGGCTGTCGGCCGGTGCCGAGGACGTGGGCCGCGCCGAGGAAGACCTGCCGATCGACTTCGTGGGCGAACCGTTGACCATCGCGTTCAACCCCACCTACCTCACGGACGGCCTGAGTTCGCTGCACAGCGAAAAGGTGTCGATGGGTTTCACCGATCCGAAGAAGCCGGCAGTGCTGCGCCCGGCCAGCGCCGACGACCCGGCACTGATCGGCTCCGGCCCGTTCCCGGCGGTGCCCTCGGATTACGTATACCTGTTGATGCCGGTCCGCCTGCCCGGCTGATTCGGCGACGGGAGGGGTTGGTTTCTCGGTGTATGTCCGCCATCTGGGCCTGCGGGATTTCCGGTCCTGGGCGCACGTCGATCTCGAATTGGAACCGGGTGCGACGGTGCTGGTCGGACCCAACGGCTTCGGGAAGACCAATCTCGTTGAAGCACTCTGGTATTCGTCCACATTGGGTTCGCATCGGGTGGCCACCGACGCACCCCTGATCCGCTCGGGCGCCACGCGCGCCGTGGTCTCGACCATCGTGGTCAACGAGGGCCGCGAACTGGCTGTCGATCTGGAGATCGCCGCCGGTCGCGCCAACAAGGTGCGCCTGAACCGGGCACCGGTGCGCCACGCCCGCGAGGTGGTGGGCGTCTTGCGTGCCGTGTTGTTCGCACCCGAAGACCTGGCCCTGGTGCGCGGCGACCCCGGCGAGCGTCGTCGCTACCTCGACGAACTCGCCAGTGTGCGCCGCCCGCGGATCGCCGGGGTGCGCGCGGACTACGACAAAGTGCTGCGTCAGCGCACCGCACTGCTCAAGAGCGCGCCGGGTGCGCTGCACCGCGGCGACCGGGCGGTGCTCGACACCCTCGATGTGTGGGATTCCCAGCTGGCACTGCACGGCGCCGAACTCATGGCCGCGCGTATCGAGCTGGTCAATCAATTGGCGCCCGAAGTCGAAAAGGCCTACCAACTGCTGGCACCCGGAACCCGCAGCGCTGCGGTGGCCTACCGGCCGAAACTCGAGGTGAACCTCGGCGAACAGCTGCTGACTCCGGCCGACCTGCAAGAGGCATTGCTGGCCGAGCTCGCTCGCCGGCGCAGTGCCGAGCTGGACCGTGGCGTGTGCCTGGTCGGGCCGCACCGCGACGAGCTGGAGTTGCGCCTGGGCGAAAGCCCGGTGAAAGGCTTTGCCAGCCATGGGGAGTCATGGTCGATGGCGTTGGCCCTACGGTTGGCCTCTTATGAGCTGCTGCGCGGCGAAGGGGCAGAACCCGTCCTGTTACTCGACGATGTCTTCGCCGAGTTGGACACCGCACGGCGCCGCGCGCTGGCCGGTGTCGCCGCCGGCGCCGAACAGGTCTTGATCACCGCGGCCGTTGCCGATGACATTCCGGCCGACTGGCAGGCGCGTCAGATCCGCATCGAGGTCACCGAAGGCGATGAGGGCAGGATGTCCGGGTTGATCGGACAGGGCCAATGACCGCCGGCGAGGGGACGCCCGAGGACGCGGAGGTGTCACCACCGGCGCACCTGGCCGGGCTCAAGGGAATGGATCTGGTGCGCCGGACCCTGGCCGAAGCCCGGGAAGCGGCCCGCAGCCAGGGCAAAGACGTGGGTCAGGGCCGCCGCGCGCCACTGCGCCGCAGCTCGTCGGGCCCCGCCCGGGGCCGGCGCAGCTGGTCCGGGCCCGGGCCCGATGTTCGCGATCCGCAGGTCCTGGGTGCGGCCACCCGCGACCTGGCGCAGTCTCGAGGCTGGTCGGCCCAGGTGGCCGAGGGCACCGTGCTCGGCCAGTGGCGCTCGGTGGTCGGCGACGACATCGCCTCGCACGCGACACCGACGCGGCTGGCCGACGGGGTGCTCAGCGTCTCCGCCGAGTCCACCGCCTGGGCGACCCAGTTACGCCTGGTCCAGGCCCAATTGCTGGCCAAGATCGCCGCGGCGGTGGGCGACGGCGTGGTCAAGACCTTGAAGATAACCGGGCCGACCGCGCCCTCGTGGCGCAAGGGTCCGTTACACGTTTCGGGCCGCGGACCCCGCGACACCTACGGCTGAGACCAGGTCAGAATCCGCGGCCTGAGCGCCGCTACAAGCAAAAAATTGGCTCCGGCCAGCGGCCGGACACGCCGCAAACCGCGTTCTGGACGCCACGGCGCAATCAGGTGGGCAGAAACACCCCGAGAAAATGCTCGCCGTCGCTGGTCCACGGTAGACTGGCTCGGTATCGGCGCGCACGCGCCTGCGATGCGCCGTGATTTTGCGAACCCGAGGAGAACTCCCCGACCGTGGCTGCCCAAAACAAATATGGTGCCGATTCCATCAAGGTACTCGAAGGCCTCGAAGCAGTCCGTAAACGACCCGGTATGTACATCGGCTCCACCGGTGAACGCGGTCTGCACCACCTGATCTGGGAGGTCGTCGACAACGCCGTCGACGAGGCGATGGCCGGCTACGCCTCCAAAGTCGAGGTCCGCATCCTCGAAGACGGCGGCGTGGAGGTCACCGACGACGGCCGCGGCATTCCGGTGGCGATGCACGCCACCGGCGTCCCGACCGTGGACGTGGTCATGACCGTGCTGCACGCCGGCGGAAAATTCGAAGAGGGCGCCTACAGCGTCTCCGGCGGCCTGCACGGCGTCGGCGTCTCAGTGGTCAATGCGCTGTCGACCCGACTGGAGGCCGACATCTTCCGGGACGGCTACGAGTGGTTCCAGTCCTACGACAAATCGGTGCCGGGAACCCTGCGCAAGGGTGAGAAGACCAAGAAGACCGGCACCACCATTCGCTTCTGGGCGGACCCGGACATCTTCGAGACCACCACCTATGACTTCGAGACCGTCGCGCGGCGCCTGCAGGAGATGGCGTTCCTCAACAAGGGCCTGACCATCGAGCTCACCGACGAGCGGGTGCGGGTCGAAGAGGTCGTCGACGAGGTGGTCAGCGACACCGCGGAGGCGCCGAAGTCCGCGGAAGAACAGGCCGCCGAGGCGGCGGCCCCGCACAAGGTCAAGCACCGCGTCTTCCACTACCCCGGTGGCCTGCGCGACTTCGTCGCGCACATCAACCGCACCAAGACCGCGATCCACCCCACGATCGTCGACTTCGACGGCAAGGGAACCGGCCACGAAGTCGAGATCGCCATGCAGTGGAACGGCGGCTACTCGGAGTCGGTGCACACCTTCGCCAACACCATCAACACCCATGAGGGCGGCACCCATGAAGAGGGCTTCCGTTCGGCGTTGACCAGCGTGGTGAACAAGTACGCCAAAGACAAGAAGCTGCTCAAGGACAAGGACCCCAACCTCACCGGTGACGACATCCGCGAGGGCCTGGCGGCTGTCATCTCGGTGAAGGTCTCCCAGCCCCAGTTCGAGGGCCAGACCAAGACCAAGCTGGGCAACACCGAGGTCAAGTCGTTTGTGCAGAAGGTCTGCAACGAGCAGCTGGGCCACTGGTTTGAGGCCAACCCGGCAGAGGCGAAGACCATCATCAACAAGGCCGTCTCCTCCGCGCAGGCGCGGATGGCGGCGCGTAAGGCCCGGGAGCTGGTGCGGCGCAAGAGCGCCACTGACCTGGGCGGCCTGCCCGGAAAGCTGGCCGACTGCCGGTCCAACGACCCCAGCAAGTCTGAACTCTATGTGGTGGAGGGTGATTCGGCCGGCGGCTCGGCCAAGAGCGGCCGCGACTCGATGTTCCAGGCGATCTTGCCGTTGCGCGGCAAGATCATCAACGTCGAGAAGGCCCGTATCGACCGCGTCCTGAAGAACAACGAGGTCCAGGCGATCATCACCGCGCTGGGCACCGGAATCCACGACGAGTTCGACATCTCCAAGCTGCGGTATCACAAGATCGTGCTGATGGCCGACGCCGACGTCGACGGCCAGCACATCTCCACCCTGTTGCTGACGCTGCTGTTCCGTTTCATGCGGCCATTGGTGGAGCACGGGCACGTCTTCTTGGCGCAGCCCCCGCTGTACAAGCTCAAGTGGCAGCGCGGAAGCGAGGCGGAGTTCGCCTACTCCGACCGCGAGCGCGACGGCCTGCTGGAAGCGGGTAAGGCGGCCGGCAAGAAGATCAACATGGACGACGGCATTCAGCGGTACAAGGGCCTCGGCGAAATGGACGCCAAGGAACTGTGGGAAACCACTATGGACCCCAGCGTTCGGGTGCTGCGGCAGATCACCCTGGACGACGCCGCGGCCGCCGACGAGCTGTTTTCGATCCTGATGGGCGAGGACGTCGAGGCCCGGCGCAGCTTCATCACGCGCAACGCCAAAGACGTTCGCTTCCTGGATGTTTAGGACGCGACCCGGACGCCGGCGAACCACCGCGACATCTGACCGCCTGACTTCTGACAGAACGAGGACCTGATGACAGACACCACGCTGCCACCCGGAGACGATTCGGTGGACCGGATCGAGCCGGTCGACATCCAGCAGGAGATGCAGCGCAGCTACATCGACTACGCGATGAGCGTGATCGTGGGCCGCGCCCTGCCCGAGGTGCGCGACGGCCTCAAGCCGGTGCACCGCCGGGTGCTTTATGCCATGTACGACTCGGGATTCCGGCCAGACCGCAGCCACGCGAAGTCGGCGCGCTCGGTCGCCGAGACCATGGGTAACTACCACCCGCACGGCGACGCCTCGATCTACGACACCCTGGTCCGGATGGCCCAGCCGTGGTCGTTGCGCTACCCGTTGGTCGACGGGCAGGGCAACTTCGGTTCGCCGGGTAACGATCCCGCGGCCGCCATGCGTTACACCGAGGCCCGGTTGACCCCGCTTGCCATGGAGATGCTGCGCGAAATCGACGAGGAGACCGTCGATTTCGTTCCGAACTACGACGGGCGCGTGCAGGAGCCGACCGTGTTGCCCAGCAGGTTCCCGAACCTGCTGGCCAACGGATCCGGCGGTATCGCCGTGGGTATGGCGACCAACATCCCGCCGCACAACCTGCGCGAGCTCGCCGAAGCGGTGTTCTGGTGCCTGGACAACCACGAGGCCGACGAAGAGACCACCCTGGAAGCGGTGATGGAGCGGGTCAAGGGCCCGGACTTCCCCACCTCCGGCTTGATCGTCGGCTCCCAGGGCATCAGCGACGCCTACCGCACCGGCCGCGGTTCCATCCGGATGCGCGGTGTGGTCGAGATCGAGGAAGACTCGCGCGGGCGGTCGCTGCTGGTCATCACCGAGCTGCCCTACCAGGTCAACCACGACAACTTCATCACGTCGATCGCGGAGCAGGTGCGCGACGGGAAGTTGGTGGGAATCGCCAACATTGAGGATCAGAGCAGCGACCGCGTGGGCCTGCGCATCGTCGTTGAGGTCAAGCGCGACGCGGTGGCCAAGGTGGTGCTGAACAACCTCTACAAGCACACCCAGCTGCAGACCAGCTTCGGCGCCAACATGCTCTCGATCGTCGACGGGGTGCCGCGCACGCTGCGCCTGGACCAGATGATCCGCTACTACGTGGCGCATCAGCTGGATGTCATCGTTCGGCGTACCCGGTACCGACTGCGCAAGGCCGAGGAGCGGGCCCACATCCTGCGCGGTCTGGTCAAAGCACTCGACGCCCTCGACGAGGTGATCGCCCTGATCCGGGCATCGCAGACCGTCGACATCGCTCGGCAGGGCCTGATCGAGCTGCTCGACATCGATGAGATTCAGGCGCAGGCGATTCTGGACATGCAGCTGCGCCGGTTGGCCGCGCTGGAACGCCAGAAGATCATCGATGAATTGGCCAAGATCGAGGCCGAGATCGCGGACCTCAAGGACATCCTGGACAAGCCGGAACGGCAGCGCGCGATCGTGCACGACGAGCTCGCCGAGCTGGTCGAGAAGTACGGCGACGACCGCCGGACCCGGATCATCCCCGCCGACGGCGACGTCGCCGACGAGGACCTGATCGCCCGCGAGGACGTGGTGGTCACCATCACCGAGACCGGGTACGCCAAGCGGACCAAGACCGACCTGTACCGCAGCCAGAAGCGCGGCGGTAAGGGTGTGCAGGGCGCCGGCCTCAAGCAGGACGACATCGTGGCGCACTTCTTCGTGTGCTCAACGCACGACTGGATCCTGTTCTTCACCACGCAGGGCCGGGTGTACCGCGCCAAGGCCTACGACCTGCCGGAGGCGCTGCGCACCGCGCGCGGACAGCACGTCGCGAACCTGCTGGCCTTCCAGCCCGAGGAACGCATCGCTCAGGTCATCCAGATCAAGAGCTACGAAGACGCGCCGTACCTGGTGTTGGCCACCCGCAACGGTCTGGTCAAGAAGTCCAAACTCACCGACTTCGACTCCAACCGTTCGGGCGGAATCGTCGCGATCAACCTGCGCGACGGCGACGAACTGGTGGGCGCGGTGCTGTGCTCGGCCGAAGACGACCTGCTGCTGGTCTCGGCCAACGGCCAGTCCATCCGTTTCTCGGCGACCGACGAGGCGCTGCGGCCGATGGGCCGGGCGACCTCGGGCGTGCAGGGTATGCGGTTCAACGCCGATGACCGGCTGCTGTCGCTGAATGTGGTCCGCGACAACACCTATCTGCTGGTGGCGACCGCAGGTGGTTACGCCAAACGGACCGCGATCGAGGAGTACACCGCGCAAGGGCGTGGCGGCAAGGGAATCCTCACCATTCAGTACGACTCGAGGCGGGGCAGGCTGGTGGGGGCCCTGATCGTCGACGACAGCAGCGAGCTTTACGCGATCACCTCTGGGGGCGGAGTGATCCGCACCGCCGCGCGCCAGGTGCGCAAAGCCGGACGGCAGACCAAGGGCGTTCGGTTGATGAACCTGGGCGAGGGCGACACACTGATAGCGATTGCACGCAACGCTGACGAAGACGCCGCTGACGAGGACTCGGGCAGCTGACCCGACTTCACACCCGGCCGCTGCGCGGTGGGGATACGCAGGTAAGGAGCCGTGGGTGAGCGCACCGAACGAGCCCGGCCACCCGGGCAACGGGGGCAAGACGGAGTCGGCCGGAACCGGTCCGGCCGACTCCGGGCAGCGCCCACCGGGCCGCACCGCCCGGATCACCGAGACCGGGGAGACCCCGCCCTGGCAGCGCGCCGGGCAGGCCCGCCCGCCCGCCCCTGCCCGACCGGCAGACGGCGGCGCGGCGGCGCACTCCCCCGGTGTCGACGAGCGGATCCGCCGGTTCGTCTCCGGCACGGCCGCCCCGACGGCACCGCCGGCGCCCGGGGCGCCCCAGCAGCCGCCGAAGGCTCCGCCGGCGCACGCTAAGCCGCCGGCGCCGCTGGCTCAGCAACCCGCCCAGCCGTCGGCACAACCGCCCAAGCCGCCGGCCCAGCAGGCTAAGCCCCCGGTACAGCAGGCCCCTGCGGCGAAGCCGGCAGCGCCCAAGACCGCGTCGCCGGCCAAGCACGGCGACGACGCCTACGGCAGCGAGCTGCCGGACCTGTCTGAACCGGGCCGGCGCTCCCCCGGCCGCCGCCCAGCGGTGACGGCGGGGCCCCGCGGCCCGCTGCGGGCGAGCATGCAGATCCGGCGGATCGATCCCTGGAGTGCGCTCAAGGTGTCGTTGTTGCTGTCCACGGCGCTGTTCTTCGTCTGGATGATCGCCGTGGCGGTGCTCTACGTCGCACTGGGCGCGATGGGAGTGTGGAGCAAGCTGAACAGCAACGTCGGTGATCTGCTCACCAACAACAGCGCTGCCGAGTTAGTCTCTGCCGGTTCGATTTTCGGCGGGGCAACCCTGATCGGATTGGTCAACATCGTGGTTTTGACCGCGATGGCGACCCTCGGTGTGGTGGTCTACAACCTGAGCACCGACGTGGTCGGCGGCGTGGAGGTGACCCTGGCCGACCGGGACTGACCGCGCCGTCTGCCCTGGCTTTTTAGGTGCATTTTGGCCGGGAGGCGTTTGGTGCGGTAATCTCGCTCGGTCGTCAGACGACTACGGGCCTATAGCTCAGGCGGTTAGAGCGCTTCGCTGATAACGAAGAGGTCGGAGGTTCGAGTCCTCCTAGGCCCACGAGTCCCACCAGGGGCCTTAGCTCAGTTGGTAGAGCGCTGCCTTTGCAAGGCAGATGTCAGGAGTTCGAATCTCCTAGGCTCCACAACGCGACGGCGAATGCGTCGCCTTGTGTGTCCCCACGCTTGTCAGTGCCTTCGGTCAGAGGGTGGGTTGTGCATCCACGCTGGGCGGACGCGGCGAGGGCTCCTGCGGCCGGTTGGAGCGGCGAATCAGCACCGCCACCACACCACCGGCCACCAAGGCCGCGCCGACGGCCCCCAGCACCAGCCAGGACCGCCGAATCCGGCGGCGCGGCGGGGCACCCTCGAGCAGCTGCGGAAGACCCGCGACCACCTCCTGAGCGGCCGCCAATTCGCGGGCTGCGGCGTCCGCTACGTCGGCGACCCGGTCCGACAGTTGGCTCTCCCGGTAGCGCCTGCGCAATTCGACGGCTCCCCGGTGCACCGCGGCGCCACCGAGGCCCACGGCGCCGCGGGCCACGTCTATCGGCCCACCGGCGGTATGGGCCAGCCCGCGGGTCAGGCGCTCTCGATGGGTCAGCGGGGTCTCGGCGGCCAGGCGCATGGCTCAACGCTACCCGTGACGCAGAACACCGCGCCGCGAATGGCACACTGTCATGCCATGACCTCCAGCCCCATTGCCACCGCAACCGCCACGCTGCACACCAACCGCGGCGACATCAAGATCGCGCTGTTCGGCAACCACGCGCCCAAGACCGTCGCCAACTTCGTCGGCCTGGCCCAGGGCACCAAGGAGTACTCGACCACCAACGCTTCCGGCGGATCGTCGGGCCCGTTCTACGACGGCGCGGTGTTCCACCGGGTGATCTCCGGTTTCATGATCCAGGGCGGCGACCCGACCGGCACCGGCCGCGGCGGCCCGGGTTACAAGTTCGAGGACGAGTTCCACCCCGAGCTGGTTTTCGACAAGCCCTACCTGCTGGCGATGGCCAACGCCGGTCCCGGCACCAACGGCTCGCAGTTCTTCATCACGGTGGGCCAGACCCCGCACCTGAACCGCAAGCACACCATCTTCGGTGAGGTGGTGGACCCCGACTCGCAGGCTGTCGTGGACGCCATCGCCAACACCTCGACCGATCGCGCCGACCGGCCCACCGAGCCCGTCGTGATCGAGTCGATCACGATCGCCTAGCGCTAGCCGGGCACCTCTTCATCACGGCCGGTGTAGCCGGCCGCGTTGAGCACCGCGAGCACGTCGCGGGGATCGGTTCCCAAGTCCCACCGGGACAGGACCAGCATCTGATCGTCGCGCGTCTCGATCTCGAGCAGCCGATTGGTGCGCCCGATCCGCTGATGCTGCGTCACCCGAAGCCGCGTGATGCGCTCGGGGCGCAGCACCGTGGTACGCCACCAGCCGCGCACCGCCAGTCCCTCGACGGTCAGCGCGAGCTTGGGCCGCGACCGCCAGGACATGCCGGCAAATATCAGCAGCCCCACTCCGGCAACGCCGGCCAACACGCGTCCCGGCGGGTCGGTCGCGACCGTGACGGTGCAGATCGCCAACACCGCTCCGATGACGGCGCAACCGGCTATGCCGCCGGCGGGCGGAGACCACTGGGTTGTTGCGGGCGCGTTATGCGTCATGTCGACCTGCGGCTTCGAAAGTTATCAACAGGAGTTGTCCACAGTGGGGATAAATCACATCGATGTGATTGAGCACGTCGTGGGGGTTTTCGACTCCGAAACGCCGGTGTCGGTGTCCCCCGTGCGGCCTTTAGTGCCAGCGCATGGTGAGCAACAGCCCGGCGATCATGAAGGCAAACGCGATCGCGTAGTTCCACGGGCCCAGTTCGGCCATCCAGTTCAGCGCCGCGGGAGCGTCGAGCCCGGTGGCACCGAGCTGGTAGACCATCAGCCACACCAAGCCCAGCAACATGAGCCCGAGGAACAGCGCCACGAACCAGCCGCTGGACGGGCCGCCCTTGACCTTGACCGGGGTACGGCTCACCGCCGAGGGGGTGAAGCTGGTGGTCTTCTTGCGAACCTTAGACTTGGGCATCGGTACCTCGGGATGGTGCGGCGTGAAGCTGCGAGTATGGGTCGGTACGAGATTAGCCCAGTAGGCTA
Organism: Mycobacterium sp. UM_Kg1; assembly: GCF_000972925.1. NCBI lineage: Bacteria > Bacillati > Actinomycetota > Actinomycetes > Mycobacteriales > Mycobacteriaceae > Mycobacterium > Mycobacterium sp. UM_Kg1. The sequence goes on from NZ_JRMK01000003.1 coordinate 25,270, forward strand.
ACCCAGCCGAGAACGGGAGAGCCCATGAAGCGCAACGGGCCACCGTCCGGCGACCGCCGCTCACCGTGGCGGCTCGGAGTTCCGCTGGTGTGTCTTGCGGCCGGATTGTTGTTGGCGGCCACCCACGGCGTCTCGGGCGGAAAGGAGATCCGCCGCGGCGACGCACCCCGGCTGGTTGATCTGGTTCGCTCGGCCCAGACCACGGTGGAAGAGCTGACCCAGCAGCGCGACACCCTGGCCCACGAGGTCGGCTCGATGCACGGCCGCAGCTCCGGTGTCGCGCTCTCGGCCATGCGGCACCGCACCGAACAATTGGTGCAGACTGCCGGCTTGGAGGCCATGCACGGTCCCGGCCTGGTGGTGACGCTCGCCGACGCGCAGCGCGACGCCAACGGCCGGTTCCCCCGCGACGCCTCTCCGGATGATCTGGTGGTGCACCAACAGGACATCTCCGCGGTGCTCAACGCCTTGTGGTCCGCGGGCGCCGAAGCGGTGCAGATGCAGGACCAGCGGATCACCGCCTCCTCGGCCCCGCGCTGCGTGGGCAACACCCTGCTGCTGGAGGGCCGAACCTACAGCCCCCCCTATGTGGTGACCGCGATCGGGGATCCGGCCGCCATGCAGGAGGCGCTGGCCGCCGATCCGCTGATCGGCCTGTACAAGCAGTACGTGATCCGGTTCGGCCTGGGCTACAGCGAGCAGGTGTCCGCGGACTTGGTGGTGGCCGAGACCCCGCCACTCGCCCGGATGCGCTATGCCGTGCCGGCCGGGCCGGTTGACTACTGACAGCGCCCGCACCGGGCGGCGGTAGCCTGTTGGACGTGCGGATTCTCGTCGTCGACAATTACGACAGCTTTGTGTTCAACCTGGTCCAGTACCTGGGCCAGTTGGGTGTGCAGGCTGACGTCTGGCGCAACGACGATCCCCGGCTGGCCGACCCGGCTGCTGCGATAGCCGACTTCGACGGGGTGCTGCTCAGCCCGGGACCGGGCACGCCGGAGCGCGCCGGCGCCTCGATCGCGCTGGTGGGTGCGTGTGCGGCGGCGCGGGTTCCGGTGCTCGGGGTGTGCCTGGGCCACCAGGCGATCGGCGTGGCCTTCGGCGGCACGGTGGGCCGGGCCCCCGAGCTGCTGCACGGCAAGACCAGCACCGTGTTTCACACCGACGCCGGGGTGCTGCAGGGTTTGCCGGATCCGTTCACCGCCACCCGGTATCACTCGCTGACCATCCTGCCCGAGACGGTGCCCGACGTGCTGGAGGTCACCGCGCGTACCAGCGGCGGGGTGATCATGGCGGTGCGCCACACCGAGCTGCCCATCCACGGCGTGCAGTTCCACCCGGAGTCCATCCTCACCGAGGGCGGTCACCGGATGCTGGCCAACTGGCTGGGCTACTGCGGCTACCCCTGCGACGACGCCCTGGTGCGCCGGCTCGAGGAGGAGATCGCCGCGACGGTTCAGACCGCCCGGTCCAGCCGCAGCGCGGCGATCGCCAGCGCGCAGTAGTTGTGCTGACGGGCCGCTCCCGGCCCGCACCGGCCCCTACTGGCCGAAGCGCAGCGTGATGTTGCCGTCGGTGTTCACACCCTGACCCGCTGCCGGGCTCTGGTAGAGCACCCGATTGTGGCCGGCGCTGCCGGCGTCGACGTCGGCGCCCTTGACCAGAATCCCGGTCCAGCCCAGCGCCCGCAACTGCGGCTCGGCGTCGGTCCAGAACATCCCGGTGACGTCCGGCATCACAAACTGGTTGCCGCGCGACACCCGCAGTTCGATGACCGCGTCCAGCGGTATGGCCTCCCCGCTGGGCGGGCTGGTGGCGATCACCTCACCGGCCGGACGCGGGCTGTCCACGGTCACCTCGGTGATCTTGGTGAATCCGTACACGGTCAGGTTCTTCTGGGCCACCTCGAGGGTCTGACCGATGACGTCGGGCAGCGGTTTGGTGGCCGGGCCGCTGCCGATCACGATGATGATCTCGTTGGTGACGGCGGTGGTCTGGTTCGCCGGCGGGTTGGTGCCGACCACCTTGTCCTTGAGTTCCGGGGTGGACGGGGAGTTGACCTGCTTGAACTTGCCGAAGCCGGCGGCGGTCAACTTCTTGACGGCGTCGGCGTAGCTCAACGTGGCCACATCGGGGAGCTGGCGCTGCTCGGGTCCGTAGGACACGTCGACGGTGATCTTGTCGCCCTTGTTCGCCGGGGCGCCGGCGGGCGGGTCGGTCCCGATCACGTGATCGGGCGGCACGGTGGAATCGGCGCGCTGCTCGGTGCGGGTCTTGAAGCCCTTGTTCTGCAGTTCGGCGATCGCGTCCACCGAGGCTCGGCCGCTCACGTCGGGCACCTGGATCTGGTGGGTGCTGCCGCCGAAGGTGTTGATCGACACCGTGGCGATGACGGTCAGCACCGCGAGCACGATGGCGGCGATCAGCCACCGTCCCACCGAACCCTGCCGGTCGTTGGTGAAGTTGAGTTCCTGGCGGGGCAACGGGTCGGTCTGCGCTCCGGAAGGGTCGCCGGCGCGCGGGGTCATGATCGAGGCACGGTCGGCCGCGGTGAGCACCCGCGGAGCCTCCGGAGTCTCGCCGCTGTGCACCCGGACCAGATCGGCGCGCATCTCCGCGGCGGTCTGGTAGCGATTGTCGGGGTTTTTCGCCAGCGCTTTGAGCACCACCGCGTCGAGGTCCGCCGGCAGGCCGGGGAGCCGCTGCGACGGCGGGACCGGGTCTTCGCGGACGTGCTGGTATGCCACCGCCACCGGGGAGTCTCCGATGAAAGGTGGTTCGCCGGTGAGGATTTCGTAGAGCACGCAGCCCAGCGAGTACACGTCCGAGCGGGCGTCCACGGTGTCGCCGCGGGCCTGTTCGGGCGACAGATACTGGGCGGTGCCGATCACCGCGGCGGTCTGGGTGACGCTGTTGCCGGCGTCGGCGACCGCACGGGCGATGCCGAAGTCCATGACCTTCACCGCGTTGTGCTGGTCGATCATGATGTTGGCCGGCTTGACGTCACGGTGGATGATGCCGTGCTGGTGGCTGAAGTTCAGCGCCTGGCAGGCGTCGGCGATCACCTCGATGGCCCGCTGCGGCGGCATCGGGCCGTCGTTGTGCACGATGTCGCGAAGCGTGACCCCTTCGACCAGCTCCATCACGATGTAGGGCAGCGGCCCGGCCGGGGTGTCGGCCTCGCCGGTGTCATAGACGGCCACGATCGCCGGGTGATTCAAGGCGGCGGCATTTTGGGCCTCGCGCCGGAAGCGCAGGTAGAAGCTGGGGTCGCGGGCCAAGTCGGCCCGCAGCACCTTCACCGCCACCTCGCGGTGCAGGCGGGTGTCGACGGCGCGATGCACCTCCGACATCCCGCCGAAGCCGAGGATCTCGCCGAGTTCGTAGCGGTCGGAGAGCCGCTGGGGTGTGGTCATGGCGTGGTCCTGTGCCAGATCCAGCCGGACGACTGCGCGGGTGGTGCCGACGAAGACCCTTCCGGACTCGACGAACTGCTCAGTGGCGCCCCGGTGTCGGTGACGGTGGCCGGGGCCAGCGAGCCGCCCGGGCTCTTGGCGTTGACCACGATGAGCACCGCGATGATGATCGCCAGCGTGCCCAGCACCCCGGCGGCCCACAGCAGGGCGCGCTGACCGGCGGTGAAGGTGCGCCGCGGCGGGGGCGTGCGATGGCTGCCGGCACTGGGTCGGGCACGGCGTGCCGCGGTGGCCCGGGCTGACACCGGCGCGACGGCGCGGGTGGGGGCCGCACCCGAGGGGATCGCCGAGGGTGCGGCGCGTCCGGCGGGCAGCGACTGGCTGGGCCGGGTGGGGCGCCGGCCGGAGCGCACCGCGGCCACCGCGTCGGCGAACGGGCCGCCGCTGCGGTAGCGCATGGCCGGATTCTTGGCCAGGGTGATCTCGATCAGTTCGCGCACATTGGGCGGCAGCTCGGCCGGCAGCGGCGGCGGCGGCTCCTTGATGTGCTTCATCGCCACGGTCAGCGCACCGTCGCCGGTGAACGGCCGACGGCCCGAGAGCACCTCGTAGCCCACCACGCCCAGCGAGTACACGTCGCTGGCGGCGGTGGCGTCTTGCCCCAGCGCCTGCTCGGGCGCGATGTACTGCGCGGTGCCCATCACCATGCCGGTCTGGGTGACCGGCGCGGCGTCCACGGCCTTGGCGATGCCGAAGTCGGTGATCTTCACCTGGCCGGTGGGCGTGATCATGATGTTGCCGGGCTTGACGTCACGGTGCACCAGCCCGGTGCTGTGCGCCACCTGCAATGCCCGCCCGGTCTGCTCGAGCATGTCCAGGGCGTGCCGCAACGACAGGCGCCCGGTGCGCTTGAGCACCGAGTTCAGCGGCTCGCCGTTGACCAGCTCCATGACCAGGAATGCCGTGCGGCCCTCGCCGTCGAGCTCGGTCTCGCCGTAGTCGTGCACGCTGGCGATGCCCGGATGGTTGAGCATGGCGGTGTTGCGGGCTTCGGCGCGGAACCGCTCGATGAACTCCGGGTCGGAGGAGAACTCGGGCTTGAGCACCTTGACCGCGACGCGCCGGCCCAGCCGGTTGTCGACGGCCTCCCACACCTGGCCCATGCCGCCGGTGGCGATGAGCCGCTGCAACCGATAGCGCCCGGCCAGTGCGGCGCCCACCTGCGGACTCACGATCGCCCCTGCAGGGCAGCTTGGATGACGGCCCGTCCGATGGGTGCGGCCACCGATCCGCCGGTGGCGGACAGCCGGTCGCCACCGTCTTCCACCACGACGGCGACGGCCACCTTCGGGGCGCTGGCCGGGGCGAAGGCGATGTACCACGCGTGCGGCGGAGTGTTCCGCGGATCGGGACCGTGTTCGGCGGTGCCGGTCTTCGACGCAATCTGTACGCCCGGGATGGCCCCCTCCTGCTGGGTCACTCGTTCGGCCTCGATCATGAGTTCAGTCAGCTTAGCTGCGACCTGCGAGGACACTGCACGGCGCTGCTCGTGGGGCAACGTGGTGGCGATGCCCGCCAAGTCCGGACCCTCCAGCCCGTCGACCAGATACGGCTGCATGGTCAGACCACCGTTGGCGATGGACGCCGCGACCATCGCATTCGTCAGCGGAGTGACGGCGACGTCCTTCTGGCCGATGCTGGTCATGCCCAGCGCGGCGGCGTCGCCGATCCGGCCGACGGTGGACTCGGCGACCTGCAGCGGTATGGGTTCGGAGGCGACATCGAATCCGAAACCCTCGGCGGCGTTGCGCAAGGCGTCCACGCCGGTACGAATACCCAGCTGAACGAAGGCTGTATTGCACGACCGGGCGAAAGCCGTCCGCAGCGGAACGGTGGCCTCGGAGCCGTCGCAGGTGTTGCCGCCGAAGTTCTCCAGGGCGGCGGTGCTGTTGGGCAGGGCAATGCGTGCCGCGTTGGTCAGCTGCTCGTTCTCGCTGACACCGGCCTGCAGCGCGGCCGCCGTGGTGATGACCTTGAACGTCGAGCCGGGCGGGTAGGTCTCGCTGATGGCGCGGTTGGTCAGCGGGGACTCGGGGTCGTCGCGAAGCTCCTGCCACGCCTGGCCCTGCTGCGTCGCATCGTGCGACGACAGCAGATTGGGGTCATACGACGGTGCGGAGACCATGGCCAGCACCTTGCCGGTGGCCGGTTCCAGGGCGACCACCGCACCGCGGCATCCGCCGGCGCAGCCCCGTCGCATCGCGTCCCAGCCGGCTTGCTGCACCCGGGGGCGGATGGTGGTCTGCACGGTGCCGCCGCGTGGGCTGCGACCGGTGAAGAAGTCGGCCAACCTCAGCCCGAACAGCCGCGGATCGGATCCGTTGAGCACGGTGTCCTCGGCGCGTTCGAGGCCGCTGCTGGAGTAGCGCAGCGAATAGAACCCGGTGACCGGCGCATACACCTCCGGCTCGGGGTAGACGCGCTGGTATTTGATCCGGTCGTCGGTGGCCACCGAGTAGGCCAGCAGCTGGCCGGCCGCGGTGATCTGCCCCCGCTGCCGGGAGTACTCGTCGAGCAGCACCCGCTGATTGCGGGGGTCGGCGCGCAACCCGTCGGCGGCGAACACCTGGGTCAAGGTGGCGTTGGCCAGCAGCAGCACGATCAGCGCCATCAGGGTCATCGTGACGCGGCGCAGTGAGGTGTTCATACGCGCTCGATCACCGCCGTACCGGTATCGCCGATCGGGGCCGGGCGGTGGGGCTGGGGATGCGGACTCAGCGGCCGGCGGGCGGCGTGCGAGACCCGCAGCAGGATCGCCAGCAGCACATAGTTGGCCAGCAGCGACGAACCGCCGTAGGACAGCCACGGGGTGGTCAGCCCGGTCAGCGGGATCAGTTTCGTCACTCCCCCGACCACGATGAACAGCTGGATGCCCAAGGTGGCTGCCAGGCCGGCGGCCAGCAGTTTGCCGAAGCTGTCCCGGACGGCGATCGCCGTCCGCATGCCGCGCACGATCACGATGGTGTAGAGAATCAGAACCCCGGCCAGCCCGACCAGACCCAGCTCCTCGCCGAACGCGGCAATGATGAAGTCGGTGGACGCCGCGGGCACATAACCGGGCTGCCCGTTGCCCAGCCCGGTGCCGAAGATCCCGCCGGTGGCGAAGCTGAACAGCGACTGCACCATCTGGTAGCCGGTGCCTTCGGGGTCGGCGAACGGGTCCAGCCAGGTCTGCACCCGCACCCGGACATGGCTGAACAGGAAGTAGGCGGCGACGCTGCCGGCGGCGAACAGCAGCATCCCGATCACCATCCAGCTGAACCGGCGGGTGGCCAGGTACACCACGACCAGGAAGGACGCATACAGCAGCAGGGAGGTGCCCAGGTCCTTCTCGAAGGCCATGACGCCCACGGAGATCACCCAGGCGGCCAGCAGCGGCGCCAGGTCGCGCGGCCGGGGAAGGTTCATGCCCAGCACGTGCTTGCCGGCACTGGTGAACAGCCGCCGCTTGGACACCAGGACCGCGGCAAAAAAGATCAGCAACAAGATCTTGGAGAACTCAGCGGGCTGAATGGAGAAGCCGGGCAACCGAATCCAGATCTTGGCACCCTGACGCTCGGACAGCGAAGCCGGCAGCAGCGCCGGGATCACCAGCAGCACCAGGCCCGTCAGGCCGCAGATGTAGCCGCTGCCCGCGAGCTGACGGTGGTCCTTGAGGGCCACCAACACCACGGCGAAGACGACGACGCCCACCAAGGTCCACAGCATCTGAGCGCTGGCACCGGGCCGGGCCTCGGCGCCGTCGACCCCGACCCCGAGATCGATACGGTGGATCATCACCAGGCCCAGGCCGTTGAGCAGGGCGACCACCGGAAGCAGCAGCGGGTCGGCGTACCGCGCCGAACGCCGGATCACCAAGTGCGCGAAGACGAACAGCGCCAGAAACGCCAGCCCGTAGCCGACCAGGTCCCAGCGCAGGCCCTGCTCGTGGCCGGCCTCGACGATCAGCATCGCCACCGCCACGATGGTGGCCGCGAAGAACAGCAGCAGCAGCTCGGCGTTGCGTCGATCCGACAGCGCCGGGGTCAGCGTCACCGGCGGCTGCGGTTCGGTGCTCACGTCGGGCCGCTTCTGGGCATCGCTGCGCGCGGCGTCGTCGCCGGCGCGGGTCATGACGCCGCCCGGCAGTCGGTCCCCGGTTCTGGAGGTGCCGGAGGCAGGCTGGTCAAGGTGGGCAGGTGCGGCTTTCCGGAGGCCTTCGGGGGCGGGGGCGGCCCGGGCCGCGGACCGGTGGGCACAAGCCCCGGGGACGGGGTGCGCGAGGACGTGGTGGGCGCGGGAGGGTCCGGGTTTCCGTGCGGGCACGGCGGCAGCAGCGAATCGCGGGCCAGGTTGCGCAGTTGGGTGATGGCGTCATCCAGGGTGCCGGCGGGCAGGCCGTTGCTGACCTGCTGGCGGGCCGGGGGCCGAAGGTCCTGCAGGGTCATCAGCCGGCAGCCCAGCTTGTCGCCGGACTGGCTGAAGCTGATCTGCACCAGCGCTCCCCGACTGTCCAGGCAGCCCAACAGATAGGGCTCCTGCAGCGGAACACCCAGGAAGGAGCCCTGCACCCCGCGCATGATGGCCACGGTGCCGCCGTAGGCGGTGACGTAGTAGTTGGTGCGCACCACCGCGCGCCCCACCAGCAGGGCAGCCACCAGCAAGGCGAGCAGCAGGGCCGCGACGACGACCATGCGCTTGCGAGACCGCGGGGGTGCGTCCGGCGTGTCGATGCGCGGCAGGACGCGTTTGGCGACGGTCTTGCGCGGGGAGATCGCCGAAGCCCGCCCGGCGGCGGTGTCGAGCGAGATCAGGTGGTCGTCGTCGCTGTCGGAGACCGCCCCGGCCAGGATCGGCTGGGTCTGGCCGTAGTCCACGTCGACGACGTCGGCCACCACCACCGTCACGTTGTCGGGGCCGCCGCCGCGCAGCGCCAGCTCGATGAGCCGCAACGCGCAGTCGTTGACGTCGGGGATCTGCAGCGCCTCACGGATGGTCTCGGTGCTCACCGGGTCCGACAGACCGTCCGAGCACAGCAGGTAGCGATCCCCGGCCTGGGCTTCCCGCATGATCAGCGTGGGCTCGACCTCGTGGCCGGTCAGCGCCCGCATGATCAGGGAGCGCTGGGGATGGCTGTGCGCCTCCTCCAGGGTGATCCGGCCTTCGTCGACCAGGGTCTGGACGAAGGTGTCGTCCTTGGTGATCTGGGTGAGCTCGCCGTCGCGCAGCAGGTAGCCGCGCGAGTCGCCGATATGGGCCAGGCCCAGGCGGGGCCCGGCGAACAGGATGGTGGTCAGCGTGGTGCCCATGCCTTCGAGCTCGGGATGCTCTTCGACGTAGGCCGCGATGGCGGCGTTGCCCTCCTGCACCGCGCTTTCCAGCTTCGCCAGCAGGTCGCCGCCGGGCTCGTCGTCGTCGAGGTGCGCCAGCGCGGCGATCACCAGCTGCGAGGCGACTTCGCCGGCCGCGTGCCCGCCCATGCCGTCGGCCAGTGCCAGCAGGCGTGCACCGGCGTAGACGGAATCCTCGTTGTTGGAGCGCACCAGACCGCGGTCGCTGCGGGCGGCGTACCGCAGAACCAGGCTCACCGGCGGAGCTCGATCGCGGTCTTGCCGATACGTATCGGCGTGCCTACCGGAACCCGTACCGCAGTGGTCACCTTCACCCTGTCAAGGTAGGTGCCGTTGGTCGATCCCAGGTCTTCGACATACCATTCCGCGCCCCGCTGAGACAGCCGGGCGTGCCGTGTGGAGGCGTAGTCGTCGGTGAGCACCAGTGTCGAATCGTCTGCGCGGCCGATCAGAACCGGCTGATCGCTCAGTGTGATGCGTGCCCCGGTCAAGGGTCCCTCCGTCACCACCAGATGCCGCGCGGTGGTGCGTTGCTGGCGCGGAGGCAGCAGCACCCCGCGGATCGACAGGCCCCGGCGCACCATCACCGCACCGGTCGGCGCGTAGATGTCAGTCCGCAACACCCGCAGCACGGACCAGATGAACAGCCACAACAACGTCAAAAAACCGGCTCGCGTCAGCTGCAGCACCAGTCCCTGCATCCGGCGTCCTCTCCGTTGTCTCGCCGCCCATGTTGTGCTTGCCGTGGCAGAGCACATCGGCAAGGTCACGATACTTGGGCGCGGGGGGCCGTAGGGCAAAGCGGCGGCGCTTTGCTGTTCACATTGTCAATAGGTGCGGGTGCAGCCGCCGTCCTCAGTGGACCCGGACGATGATCTCGGAGTGACCCAGCCGGATCACGTCGCCGTCGGCCAGCTGCCACTCCTGGACCGGGGCGTTGTTGACGGTGGTCCCGTTCGTGGAGTTCAGATCCGACAGCAGCGCCACCCGGCCGTCCCAGCGGATCTCCAGGTGCCGGCGCGACACCCCGGTGTCGGGCAACCGGAACTGGGCGTCTTGGCCGCGGCCCACCACGTTGGTGCCTTCGTGCAGCTGGTAAGTGCGGCCGCTGCCGTCATCGAGTTGCAGGGTGACCGACGCCGGGGCGCTGTAGGCGCGCTGGCCGTAGTCGCCGCCCGGGGCCTCGCCGTAGCCGGCGGCCGGGGCCTGCTGGCCGTAGTCGTAGCCGCCCTGGGCGCCTTGCGCCTCGCCGTACCCACCGGCGGGGGGCTGGCCGTAGTCATAACCGGCCTGGGCCGGCGGCGCCTCGCCGTAGCCGTAGCCGGGCTGCCCGTAGTCCTGCCGGCCGTAGGACGGGGCGCCCTGCTCGTAGCCGCCCTGGTCCGGGTAGCCGGGGCGCTGCTCATAGGGGGCCTCGGGGTAGCCGTACTCCTCGTGGCGGGCCGGCGGACGGTCGTACTCGCCGTAGCCGGGCTGGCCGCCGCCGGGGTAAGCCTGCTGCTGGTGCTGCGGGTAGCCCTGCTCGTAGCCGGCGGGGGCGCCGTAACCGCTGGGCGGACGCTGCTCGTAGGACTGGGCCGGCGGGGCGTAACCGCCGCCGGGGCCGGGGTAACCGCCCTGTTCGGGATAGCCGCCCTGCTCGGGGTAACCCCCCTGCTCGGGGTAGCCGCCCTGCTCGGGCCGGCGCGGCGGCGCGTACGCCGACTGGCCGCCCTGCTCGGGGTAGCCGCCGCGCTGCTCCTGGTAGTGGCCGCCTTCGGGGGCGTAGTGGCCACGCGGGTCCTGACCGCCGCGAGCCTCGTCGGCCGGCCGGCCGTAGCGGGGGTCGTAGTAGTCCTCGCCGGGACGATCCTGCCCGTGGGCGCCGCGGTACGGGTTATCGGTCATCGGTGGCACTCCTGATTCTGCGGTAAACGCATGAACTGATTGTGGCGGGCGGGATTCGTTGAGCGTCTCGTGGGGGCGGGCGTCAGGGTTGCCCCCGCCCCGGGCGCGGACTTGGCCGGTGCGCAGGCTCGGCGACTGCTGGAACCGGACAACCACATCACCATACGTTTGCCACCCCTGTTCGCCGATGTAGACGGCCAAGTGCCGGGCGAAGGCTCGCGACGTCAGATCCTGGTCGGCGCCCACCTTGTCGTAGTCGTCCACACCGAGGGTAATGACGTATTCGTTGGGCGCCAAAAGTTGATTTCCGGTCAGCGACCGCACGCCGGCGGCGGCTTCGCGGCGCAGCGCAGCCTCGACCTCTTCGGGGAGCACTTCCCCTCCGAAGACCCGGGCCATCGCATCCTCCACAGCGGATTCGAGTTTGCGCTCGATGCGATGAACCAGCCCGCGCTGGCTGTCCAAGCTGCTACCCGCCTTACTCTCTGCCGCCGTTGGTGGTATCGGGGGCACAGCCGCGGCGTGTCGCTCAGCTGCATCCGACCTGGACATGGTATCGACCCGAGCCGCCACGGCGGCACCCTTCTGCGGCAGAGAATCGGATAAGAGCAGGTCACGAAGGGATCACGGCGCCCCGGCCGGCGGGTAGACGGCCGGTGGACGGCGGGCTGCGAACGCTCCGGGCCGATTTTTTTATGGGCGGGGGACCCGTGATAGGCTCCCCCGGTCGCTCGGGCGAGTGGCGGAATGGCAGACGCGCTGGCTTCAGGTGCCAGTGTCCTTCGGGACGTGGGGGTTCAAGTCCCCCTTCGCCCACAGAGAGCAGTTCTACGAACTGTGACGCATGAGGTCACGAACCAGATTTGGTTCGTGACCTCTGTGTTTTGTGGGAAATGCTCGGGTGAACCTCCCGCCGGCAGTGCCGCGGGAGATTGAGTGCCAAGTCCCCATCTGGATGGTCGCTTGACGCGGGCCGCCCCGATCCGTGAGTCGACCTCAGCGTTGTGCTCCACTTGTCGGCTGGGTCCTATATACAGTTCCGTTCAGTTCAGGACGATGAGTTGAGGGGGCCTCCGCCGTGATCACCGGTGAGTTGAAGAGCAAAGTCGACCGGGTCTGGGATGCATTCTGGTCTGGCGGCATCTCCAACCCGCTGGAGGTCATCGAGCAGATCACCTACCTGTTGTTCATCAGACGCCTCGACGACCTAGAGACCCTGGAGGAGCGCAAAGCGCGCCTCGGCGCAGCCGGTGAACTCCGTTTCGGTTCAGACCAACAAGAGCTCCGGTGGTCGCGCTTCAAGAACGAGGAGCCGGCTGTCATGTTCGCGACGGTCGGGGAGAAGGTCTTCCCGTTCCTCCGGGCCCTTGGCGGCGACGGCTCGACCTATGGCGAGCACATGAAAGACGCCCGATTCACCATACCGACGCCACAACTGCTCTCCAGGGTGGTTGATCTGCTCGACGAGATTCCGATGAACGACCGCGACACCAACGGCGATCTCTACGAGTACCTGTTATCCAAAATCGCAAGTGCCGGCGTCAACGGTCAATTCCGCACGCCTCGCCACATCATCAAGCTGATGGTCGACATGATGGCGCCGAAGCCGACCGATGAGATCTGCGACCCAGCGGCCGGCACCGCTGGGTTCCTGGTAGCCGCCTCTGAGTACATCCGGGAGCAACATCCATCGGTGTTGACCGAGGCGGCGCAGCGTAAGCACTTCCACTCCAATATGTTTCATGGATACGACTTCGACAACACGATGCTCCGGATCGCCAGCATGAACATGCTCATGCACGGCATCGAATCACCGGACATCCGCTACCGGGACTCGTTGTCCGAAGGTGCATCTGAGGACGCTGAGAAGTACACGCTGATCCTTGCGAATCCTCCTTTCGCCGGCTCGCTGGACTACGAGTCGACTTCCAAAGACTTGCAGCGAGTGGTCAAGACGAAGAAGACTGAGCTGCTCTTCCTGGCGCTGTTCTTGAAGCTCTTGAAGCCTGGCGGTCGTGCAGCGGTGATTGTTCCTGACGGTGTGCTCTTCCAATCGTCCAAGGCTCATAAAGTCCTGCGACGGGTGTTGGTAGAGGACCAGAAGCTCGACGGCGTAGTCAAGCTTCCTTCAGGGGTATTCAAGCCGTACTCGGGGGTCTCAACCGCAATCCTGCTGTTCACCAGGACTGATTCGGGCGGAACGGATCATGTGTGGTTTTACGACGTGACCGCAGACGGATACTCACTCGATGACAGACGAATACAGGTCAAAGACAACGACCTTCCCGATGCACTGAGTAGTTGGCGAGCACGAAGCAATCCTGAGCTCAAGCAGGCGCGTTCAGGGCGATCGTTCTGCGTATCGAAACATGAGATCGCGGAACAGGGCTACGATCTGTCAATTCAGCGCTACAAAGAGACAGTCCACGAGAAGATCGACCATCGGCCAACAGCAGAAATATTGAACGAGCTTGAGATGCTCGAGGATCAAATTCAGGCAGAGCTTGCACAACTGCGGGGGATGCTAGCGTGACCGCGCGAGTCCCGTTTAGCGAAGCGCTAGAGGACATCACAGGCGGAAATATCAAGATTCCTCGCTCTGAGTATCAGTCGTCAGGCGGATTGCCTGTTGTAGACCAGAGCAGGAGTGAGATTGCCGGTTTTACGGACAGACTGTCCAGTGCGTTGAAAGTCGACGAGCCGGTAATCGTCTTTGGGGATCATACCCGGGCGGTGAAGTTCGTCGACTTCCGGTTCGCATTGGGGGCTGATGGAGTGAAAGTGCTTCGTGCTCGCGAAGGTTTTGAGCCGAAGTTCGTCTATCACTATTTGCGGACTACGAAGCTTCCCGATGCGGGATACTCTCGCCACTTCAAATTTCTGAAGAACATCAACTTGCCTAAGCCGCCGCTGAAAGAGCAGCAGCGAGTTGTCGAGGTTCTGGATCGGGCCGATGCAGTGTGTAAGAAGCGCCGAATGTTCCTTGGACACCTTTCGCAACTGCCGCAATCGGTCTTTGGAGAGATGTTTGGCGATCTTTCGACCGAAGCGAAGTCGTACCCCACCGTCCCTCTACAGGACTGGATAGATCCCGATCGACCGGTGACCTACGGAATCCTTATGCCGGGTCCTGTCGTAGAGGGTGGAGTTCCATACGTACGGGTCGCAGATATGACCAACGGAGGTATCAACCTCGCGACAGTCAGGAGGACTACCAGCGAAATTGCACAGTCGTATCGGCGTTCGCAGTTGAAGTCCGGGGATCTGCTCATCTCGATACGCGGACATGTCGGTAGATGTGCTTTTGTCCCGGCTGAACTCGCCGGTGGGAACATCACGCAGGACTCGGCGAGGTTGGCTTTAGCCGAACCGATCTCTGCCCACTACGTACGAGCGGCTCTGGAGGCTCCTGCTTTGCAACGGTGGATGCAGCAGCGAACCAAGGGTGCGGCCGTCCGTGGAATCAACCTAGGTGACCTGAGACAGGCGCCGATCCCGCAACCGCCGTTCGCCCAACAGGCTGCCTTTGCGGCGGCTGCAGAGGCAATTGCCTCGGTCGTGTCGCAAGCACGCAAGAGCCTTGTTGCGGCTGAGGAACTACTTGCATCTCTACAATCGCGCGCCTTTTCAGGTCAGTTGTGAGGTAGCGGATGTCGAACTTCGCCTTCCTGCAATCGGTCGCCTGGCCGGAGATGCATGCCGACTGCGCTAGGGCGGAGAGCTATGCCACCACAGACCCTCGTTCGGCATGCTTCTACAGCCGCCGCACCGCGGAGCACCTGGTCGATTACTTGTATGGCGTTTTGGCTTTGCAGATTCCGTACAAGAACGACCTGGCCGCCAAGATCAATGATCCCAAGTTCAAGTCGAAGGTTGGCCTCGGAATCGCGACCAAGCTCAACCTGATCCGCAAGCTTGGCAACACCGCCGTCCACGAGACCCAGCCCATCCCGCCACGGGTGGCGCTGGATGCGCTTCGCGAACTGCACCACGTCATGCTGTGGGCCGCCTTCCGGTATTCGACTCGGCCGCAGGCAGTTCCGATGAAGGCGGCCTTCGATCCGAACATCGCGGCGAAGGCCGCGCCGCTGTCCCGGCAGGAGGTCGCCCAGCTTGCGGCGAAGTTGGCCGCCCAGGACGAGGCCCACGCCAAGGCGCTGGCCGAGAAGGACGAACTGGCCGCGCAGAAGGAAGCCGAAATCGAGGCACTGCGCGAGGCCGTCAAACAGGCCCAGGCGGCCAACCGGCAGACCGACGACCGGGACTACAACGAAGCCGACACCCGAGATCGGTTCATCGATGTCATGCTCGCCGAAGCCGGCTGGCCCCTGACAGACACCAAGGACCGCGAGTACCCGGTAACCGGCATGCCCAATGGCGACGGCAAGGGGTTCGTCGACTACGTCTTGTGGGGTGCAGACGGTCTCCCGTTGGCGATCGTCGAGGCCAAACGGACGACCAAGAGCCCGCAGGTCGGCCAGCAGCAAGCCAAGCTGTATGCCGACTGCCTGGAGAAGATGACAGGACGACGGCCGGTCATTTTCTACACCAACGGTTTCGAGCACTGGATCTGGGATGACACCGGCGGCTACCCTCCGCGGGAGATCCAGGGCTTTTACACTCGGGACGAGCTGGAGCTTCTAGTCCAGCGCCGGGACACCCGTAAACCGTTGATCGACATGCCGATCGACTCGGCCGTCGTAGAACGGCACTATCAACACCGTGCGATCCGCGCGATCGACGACGCGTTCACCGCCAAGGAACGCGAGGCTCTATTGGTGATGGCCACCGGATCGGGCAAAACCCGCACCGTCATCGCGCTGGTGAAGCAGCTGATGGAAGCCAACTGGGTTAAGCGGGTCTTGTTCCTGGCCGACCGCACCGCCCTGGTCACCCAGGCCGCTAACGCGTTCAAGGCACACCTGCCCGATGCCACCACCGTGAATCTGGTGACCGAGAAGATCACCGACGGCCGGGTGTACGTGTGCACCTACCCGACGATGATGAACCTCATCAACGACACCGACGCTGGCATCAGGAAATTCGGACCCGGCTACTTCGACCTCGTCGTCATTGACGAAGCCCACCGCTCCGTCTACCAGAAGTACCGGGCCATCTTCGACTGGTACGACTCACTCCTCGTCGGCCTGACCGCCACCCCTAAGGACGAAGTCGACCACAACACGTACCGGCTGTTCCACCTCGAAGACGGCGTGCCCACTGACGCCTACAGCCTCGACGACGCGGTCAAGGAAGGCTTCCTGGTGCCCGCGGTTGGGATCTCCGTCGGTACCAAGTTCCTGCGTCAAGGCATCCGCTATGCCGATCTCTCCGAAGAGGAGAAGGACGACTGGGACGCCCTGGACTGGGGCGATGACGATCCGCCCGATGAGGTGAGCTCTGAGGAGATTAACCGGTTCCTGTTTAACGAGGACACCGTCGACAAAGTGCTCGCCGAACTAATGAGCAAGGGCCACCGCGTCGCCGAGGGTGACCGGCTCGGCAAGACCATCATCTTCGCGAAGAACCAGGCGCACGCCGAGTTCATCGCGCGACGCTTCGACGTCCAGTACCCGCAGTACGCCGGAACATTCGCCCGTGTCATCACTCACAGCACTGCCTATGCCCAGTCGCTGATCGACGACTTCTCCGTCACCGACAAGGCGCCACACATCGCCATATCGGTCGACATGCTCGACACCGGCATCGACGTTCCCGACGTCGTCAACCTCGTCTTCTTCAAGCTCGTTCGGTCCAAGACCAAGTTCTGGCAGATGATCGGACGCGGGACCCGCCTACGCCCCGACCTCTTCGGCCCCGGTAAGGACAAGCAGAACTTCTACGTCTTCGACTTCTGCGGCAACCTCGAATTCTTCAGCCAAGACCTGCCCGGATCCGAAGGCGCATTCCAGAAGTCCTTGAACCAGCGGCTGTTCGAAACGCGCCTCGGCCTGATCACCGCCATCGATCACGCTTGGCCACCCTCGCAGCCAGAACCCGAAGAAGGGCAGGGCACCGAGACCGAAAGAGGATTGCGAGTCGATGTTGCGTGGTCGCTCCATCGGGCCGTCACGGGAATGAACCTGGACAACTTCCTGGTGCGACCACACCGAAGGCTGGTCGAGCAATACTCGCAGTGGCCGGCCTGGACATCGCTGACGCCCGAGGTCGCCGCAGATGTAGCCGAACACCTCGCGGGGCTGCCGTCAGCCCACAAGGACGACGACGAGGACGCCAAGCGCTTCGACATGCTCGTCTTACGCCGTCAACTAGCCCAACTTGAAGGCGACGCTGTCGCGGCCGAACGGCTACGCGAACAGATCCAGAACATCGCGACTGGCCTGCTGAGCCAGACCGCGATCCCGTCGGTGAAGGCACAAGAGGCGCTTCTCGAAGAGGTCGGCGGGGATGAGTGGGGGGTCGACGTCACCCTGCCGATGCTCGAATCCGTGAGGCGCAAGTTACGTGGTCTGCTCCGCTTCCTGGAGAAGGTGAAACGGAATCAGGTCTATACCGACTTCGCCGACGAACTCAGCGAAGCCACCCTCGTTGATCTGCCGGGGATCACGCCCGGCACCAACTGGGAACGCTTCCAGGCCAAGGCCCGCGCGTATCTCAGACAGCACCAGGATCACGTTGCGCTGCAACGGTTACGACGCAATAAGCCCTTGACCCCCGATGACCTCACCTCGTTGGAGCAGATGCTCATCGAGAGCGGCACCGGCGAGCAAGCCGACATTGATCTGGCCAAGGAGCAGTCGCATGGCCTGGGGTTATTCGTACGGTCACTGGTCGGGCTGGACCGCGAAGCCGCCGCTGAAGCTTTCGGCGCATACCTGGACGGCACGAAGTTCAATGCCGACCAGATCCGCTTCGTGAACCTCATTGTCACCGAACTGACAGCCAACGGCTTCATGGAACCCGTGCGGCTCTACGAGTCGCCGTACATCGATCACGCGCCGACCGGGCCGGACTATGTGTTCGGCGAGGTGGACGTGGAAAATATCGTTTCGATTCTTAATACCGTGCGAGACAACGCGCTTCCAGAGGGCGGAGCGGCCTGAGCCGCACGGCTAGTTGCAGCCGCCCGATGTAGGCGGGCTACTTGTGCCGACCGGGCGTCCCTCAAGGTCTCGCGAAACGTGCGGCGAAATGCGATTCGACGTAGGTGGCTCGACTAAGGTTTTTACGTGCACACGGTCACTGCGCTTGAAAGAGGCTTCCTGCCGAAGGAATTGCCACCGTGTTTCTCATCAGCGACTTTCGCAGCCAAACCCCACACAGTGAGCGGTTCGACGTACTGCGGCGCATGAGGTCACGCATTGAAAGAGGTCGCGACCTTTATGTTTGTCCACTCGCCGGGCTTAATGCGACGGGACAACCGTGGCCGTTCCCCTCGCGACCCGACTGGCCCCGTAACCCTCTTCACAGGGGAGAAGCGGACCACCGTTGGTCAGGGCCGCGATGAAGTACCCCGTTGCACTGTGTGCCCGATAGGCACACAATGGATGGCATGGCTAGGAAGACGGAGCGGTTCGCGGTGCGCCTGACTGCTGAGCAGGACGCGCTGATTCGCCGTGCCGCCGAAGTGGAGGGGACGGATCTGACCAACTTCACGGTCACTGCGACGTTGGCTCATGCCCGCGACGTCCTCGCCGATCGCCGGCTGTTCACTCTCGACGCGCCGGCCTGGTCGGAGTTCGTGGCGGCGCTGGACCGCCCGGTGTCGCCGAAGCCACGCCTGGAGAAGTTGTTCGCGGAACCCTCGATCTTCGACGAGTGAGGGGCTACAGCGCGCCCCGGCCGATCAGCGAACACGATGCGGTCGCCGACTTCGACAGCGGCGAGCCCACCCTGGACGAGTACCTGCGACGACGGGCTCTGGCCAACCACATCGAGGGAGCCTCCCGGTGCTTTGTGACGTGTCGGGACGGCCACGTCGTCGGGTTCTATGCGCTGGCCTCAGCGGCGGTGGAGCGCAGCGCCGCGCCCGGTCGGGTGCGGCGCAACACGCCGGACCCGGTGCCGGTGATCCTGTTGTCGCGGCTGGCGATCGACCGCGCCGAACAGGGCCAAGGATTGGGTGCCCAGCTGCTGCGGGACGCGATCACCCGCTCGGTGGCCGCCGCCGAGATCATCGGTGTACGGGCCTTGCTGGTGCACGCGCTGCATGAACAGGCCCGCACCTTCTACGCGCACTTCGACTTCGAGCCCTCACCAACGGACCCACTGCACCTATTCCTATCCATCCAAGACGCTCGCGCCCTGATCGAGCCCCAACGGTGATCGGCGCCGGAAAGCCCGACGGCAAGCCCGCCCCCTCGCAAACCCCTAATACGCCGACACCGCGTTCTCCCGTGCCCAGCGCTTCTCCGCCTCCGAGCCCCCCGGCGGGGGCACCAGCCCGTTGATCATCCACATCTCCTCGCTGGTCTCGTCGACGTGGAACTCCCAGTGCAGATCCGGGAACTCCAGACTCGGAATAAGGATCTGGTTGATCCATTCGGCGATCCGCCGGCGGTGTTGCGAGTCGGCGGCGCGCCGGGCGATGTGGTCGATCACGATGCGAACCCCGGCCGCGGTCGGCTCGCCGCCCACGTAGAAGTCCTCGGGCGCGGTCTCGTGGAACAGCGTGACCACATAGAAGCGGGGCAACCCGGCACGCACGTACTGGTCGGTGATGCGGGCGGCCAGCGCCCGCTTGTCTTCGGCGCTGAACAGTCCCGGAGTGTGGTGAATGGTCCACAGCGGCATGGCGGTCCTGCCCTCAGTGCGCCAGCGCCGAGGACAGCTTCTCCACCGGACCCGACAAGGCCGCCTTGACCTCCACGGACAGCTCGTCGGCCAGCACCTCCACGGCACCGGCTTCCAGGCCATCGACGATCCGGCGGGCCACCTCGGCCGGTGTCACCTTGGCCGCCGGGATGTCGGACACCATGTCGGTGTCGATCAGTCCGGCGTGCACGCCCACCACCTGGGTGTGCTGGGCCGCGAGCTCCTCGCGCAGCGAGTTGGTCACCGACCAGGCGGCGGCTTTGGAGGCACCGTAGGCCCCGGAGCCCGCCAGCCAGGACAACACCGAGTGCATGTTGACCAGGGCCCCTCCCCCGTTGGCCGCCAGGATCGGCGCGAACGCCCGCGCCACGCGCAGCGGGCCGAAGACGTTGACGTCGAAGGTGTCGGTGATCCGGTCGAAGGCGCCGGTCAGCAGCGGGTCCGGCAACAGCACGCCGGCGTTGTTGAACACGATCTCGGCGTCGCCGGCCAGCTCCGCCAGCTCGGCCACCGATTCGGCGGAGCGCACCTCCAGCGGGTGGGTCACCACGTTCGGGCGCTCGTCGCTGTAGGCGCTGCGGGCGGTCGCGTACACCTTGCGTGCGCCGCGGGCCAGCACCTCGTCGACCAGCGCGGCGCCCAGCCCGCGCCGTCCCCCCGTGACCACCACAACCTTGTTCGCTACGGCAACCATGTCCCGACCCCTTCCCACTGGCTAACGATGACGTTAGGAAGAGCCAAGCACGGATAGCTGGATAATGCAAGCGTTAGTCAACTAGGATGTCGGCATGGAGTTCGAGCCCCGCCTGCGCGACCGGTCCCGCTGGTCGATCGGCAGCGCCTGCTCGGTGGCCCGGTTACTGGACGTGCTCAGCACCAAGACGGCGTTCCTGGTGGTGCGGGAATGCCTGTTCGGCACAACCCGCTTCGAGGACTTCACCACCCGGATCGGGGCGTCGGCGCCGGCGGTCTCGCGGGCGCTCAAACAGCTCGAGGCCGCCGAGATCGTCTACCGGGTGCCCTACCAGGAGTCCGGCCAGCGCTCCCGCGACGAGTACCGGCTGACCCCGGCCGGGGAAGATCTGCTGCCGGTGTTCTTGGCGCTGATGCAGTGGGGCGACAAGTACCTGCAGGACGGAACGCCGCCGCTGTGTTTCGTCGACGCATCCACCGGTCGCCGGCTGGGAGTGCGGGTCACCGACGAGCTCGACGGGCCGGGCACCGATCCCGACGACATCGAGATCTGCTGGAACGCGCCCGAACCCGCGCACTGACGCGCCCGCGGCCGGCTCAGCCGTCGGAGTCCACCGCACCGATGACGGTCTCGGCGAACTCGGCGATGGACTCCGGCGGCGCGAAGTCGGCGAACCAGACGTAGAAGCGTTGGGCGCCCTGGCCTTTGAGTGTGCGGAAGTGTTCGGTCAACGCCGCCGCGTCACCGCACACCAGCCCCGATCCCAGCCGGCCGAAGCGCCGTTGTGCGGTCGCCGAGACCGCCGCCGGGTCTTGATCGCGGCGGGCGAAACCGACCATCTGCTGTACCGAGGCGCGCGCCGAGCCGATCAACGGCAGCAACTCGGGCAACCGATGCACGTGGGTGGCCGGCAGGTTCCACCAGTCGGCGTGGCGGCGCACCAGGGCGAGCATCCGCGGCCCGACGCCGCCGAGCACCACCGGGATCGGTGCGGTGGGCGCCGGGGCCTGCGCGAGGGGCCCGTCGCTGCTCCAGTACTGACCCAGCAGTTCCAGCGTGTGGCCCAGCGTCTCCACGCGTTGGCGCGGCCCGGCGGAGGGGATGCCGTACTTGAGCAGTTCGTCGGGCATCGAGCCGGACCCCAGGCCCAGCTCGAAGCGACCGCCGGTGGCTTCGGCCAGCGTGGTCGCCTGTTTGGCCAGCAGGGCCGGGTGCCGGAACGCGTCGCACAGCACCACATGGCCGATCGTGAGGCGTTCGGTGCGGGCGCCGACCCAGGCGGCCACGGTCATCGCCTCCCACAGCGGGTCCGCCGGGGCCATCGGGGTGTCGAGGTGGTCGAGGAACGCCACGCCGTCAAAGCCCGCCGCTTCCGCCGCCTGCGCCCGCACCACCAGCTCGCCGATGCCGACCCGGGTCTGCGGAAGGTATAGGAACCACTGCGTCATTGCGTCTCCTCCGGTGTCGCGGGCGTCGGTGCCTGCCGCAGCCCCGGCAACACATACCGGCGGACGTGGCGTCGCACGGCAGCCGGGTCGTCGGGGTTGAAGTGATGTCCCGGCACGCTGCCGAAGCTGATCATCACCCGGGCGATCCATTCACTGGCCTCGGCCAGGTCGGTGTCGGGGTGGATGTCGCCGTCGGCGGCGGCGGCCGCCACGAACGGATACCAGAACGCCGCGAGGTCGGGCACCAGGCCACGCACCCCGGCCCCGGCGCAGGCGGTGAACTCCTCGGGTTCGGCGGTGCGCAGCCGCATCAGCAGCGTGCCCGGATCGTCGTAGGTGCGCCGCCCGATCTGCACGCCGGCCACCAGCCGATCCTCGAAGCCGGCCAGGGTCGACAGCTCGGCGCGGGCCTGGGCCCAGCTGGTCTCGATGAGCCGCATCAAGACGGCGCCCACCAGCGTCGGCTTGTCCGGAAAGATCCGGTACAGCCAGGCCCGTGACACTCCCGCCGCCTGGGCGACGTCGATCATCGTGGTTGCTCGAATCCCCTTGTCGGCCAGTAATTTCTCGGTCACATCGAGCAGCCGGGCGGTTGTCGACGCGGCCGATGCGGATGTCGCGTGCACGGCTCACCTCCTGCGCGGAAAAGCGTCGACAACGTGTAGACACATTAGCGAATCTGTGTACTATTGCCACGCGTCGTGCAGACGGGGTAGGAGGTCGCGGTGGCCGAAACGATGCAGCAACTGCTCGCCGAACGCGCCGGCCACACCGGTCTGGCGGTGCTGCACAACAATGCCGACGGCACCCAGACCCGCTGGAGCTGGGCGCAGTACCTGGACCGGGCGGCCTGCCACGGCGCGGCGGTGCTCGCCCGCGCCGAAACCGACCGGCCCGTGCACGTCGGCGCGCTGCTGGGCAACACCCCCGCGATGCTCACCGCGCTGGCCGCCGCCGGGCTGGGCGGCTATGTCCTGTGCGGGGTCAACGACACCCGCCGCGGCGCGGCACTGGCCGCTGACCTGCGGACCGCCGACGTGCAGATTCTGCTGGTCGATGCCGCGCACCGCGCGCTGCTGACCGGCCTGGAGTTGCCCGGCATCACGATCATCGACGTCGACGACCCGGCCTGGGACGCCGGGTGCGCGGCCGCTGGCCCGCTGCGGCCGCATCGCCAGGTGGCACCGCTGGACCCCTTCATGCTGATCTTCACCTCCGGCACCAGCGGCGACCCGAAAGCCGTTCTGGTCAGCCACTTCATGGTCCTGGTGGCGGGCCAAAGCCTCACCGAACGATTCGGGCTGGGCAGCGATGACGTGATCTACCTGTCCATGCCGCTGTTTCACTCCAACGCGATCGCCGCCGGCTTCGGTCCCGCCGTGGCCGCCGGGGCGGCGATGGCGCCGGCGAAGTTCTCCGCGTCCCGTTTCTTGGCCGACATCCGCGGCTACGGCGCCACGTACATGAACTACGTCGGCAAACCGTTCGCCTATCTGCTGGCGCACCCCGAACAGCCCGACGACGCCGACAACCCACTGCGCGTCGCCTTCGGCAACGAGGCCTCCGAACGCGACATCGGCGAGTTCGCCCGCCGGTTCGGCGTGCACGTGGTGGACGCCTTCGGCTCCACCGAGAACGCCGTCACCATCACCCGCGACGAGGGCACCCCACCCGGTTCGGTGGGCCGCGGCTTCCCCGGGGTCGCCATCTACCACAGCGACACCGGAAAACCCTGTGCACCCGCGGTTTTCGATGAACACGGCGCGCTGACCAACCCCGAAGAGGCGATCGGCGAGCTGGTCAACACCGCCGGGGCGGGATTCTTCTCGGGCTACTACAACAACGACCAGGCCACCGCCGAGCGGATGCGCGACGGCATGTACTGGTCGGGTGATCTGGCCTACGCCGACGCCGACGGCTGGATCTACCTGGCCGGGCGCACCGCCGACTGGATGCGCGTGGACGGCGAGAACCTGGCGGCCGCACCGGTGGAACGCATCCTGATGCGCCACCCGGCGATCAACCAGGCGGCCGTCTACGCGGTGCCCGATCCCCACGTGGGCGATCAGGTGATGGCGGCACTGGTACTGCGCGGCGATGCGCCGCTGACCGAGGACGGCTTCGCCGAATTCCTGGCCGCCCAAGACGACCTCTCCCCCAAGGCGTGGCCGCGCTATGTCCGGGTGAGCACGCAGCTGCCCGCCACGGCCACCAACAAGATCCTCAAACGACTGCTGGTGGCCGAGGGCACCGACGTCGGCGCCGACACCTTGTGGGTGCGCCCCGAACGCCAGCGCACCTACCGCACCGCAACCACGACGGGAGTATGACCATGGCCGACCAGACACCGGTGGCCCTGATATTCGGCGGCGCGTCCGGGATCGGTCTGGCCAGCGCCCGCGCCCTGGTCGAGCGCGGCGATCGTGTGGTGATCGCCGACATCGACGAGGCGGCCGCGCACGCCCGCGCGGCGGAGCTGGGCGAGAGCGCCAGCGCCGTCGCCGCCGACGTCACCGACGAGGCCAGTGTCGCAGCGGCATTCGCGGCCGCCCAGCACGTCGGACCGATCCGCTCGGTGGTCAGCTGCGCGGGCCTGTCGGTGATCGGTCCGATCGCCGATATCGATCTGGCCGGCTGGCAGACCACCATCGACGTCTGCCTCACCGGCACCATGCTGGTAATCAAACACGCCGCGCGCGCCCTGCAAGACGGCGGCGCCGTGGTGGCCATCTCCTCGCTCAACGGGCGCCAGCCGGGCACCTCGATGGCGGCGTACTGCAGCGCCAAAGCCGGGGTGCTGATGCTGGTGCAGGTGGCCGCCCTGGAGCTGGGCCCGCGCGGCATCCGGGTCAACGCCGTCTCCCCCGGCCTGGTGGACACTCCCCTGGTCGCCGGCCTGGCGATGGTGCCCGGACTGACCGCGGAATACATCGAGAACACCCCGCTCGGGAGATCCGGTGTGCCCGAGGACATCGCGCACACCGTGGAGTTCCTGACCTCGCCGCGCGCGGCCTGGATCACCGGATCAGCATTCGACGTCAACGGCGGCGCGCACCTCAAGCGCTATCCCGACGTGCTCGGCAAAGTACAGGCACTAGCACAAGGATGAGGGCATGCGCACTGTCGTAATCGATGCGCCCGGATCGGTGCGGGTCGACACCCGCCCGGATCCCGTACTGCCCGGGCCCGACGGCGCCGTCGTGCAGGTGACGGCGACCGCCATCTGCGGCTCCGATCTGCACTTCTATGAGGGGGACTACCCGATCCTCGAGCCGGTGGCGCTGGGTCACGAAGCGATCGGCATCGTGGTCGAAGCGGGCCCGCAGGTGCACTCGGTGCGGCCCGGGGACCGGGTCATGGTCTCTTCGGTCGCCGGCTGCGGGCACTGCGCCGGGTGCGGCACCCTGGACCCCATCCGGTGTCATTCAGGCCCGCAGATCTTCGGATCGGGGCTACTGGGCGGCGCCCAGTCGGAACTGCTGGCGGTACCGGGCGCAGACTTTCAGCTCGCCGCCATTCCCGAGGGCATCTGTGACGCCGAAGCCCTGCTGCTCACCGACAACCTGCCCACCGGCTGGGCGGCGGCACTGCGCGCCGACATCCCGGTGGGCGGCACCGTCGCGGTGATCGGGTTGGGCGCGGTGGGGTTGTGCGCCGCCCGCAGCGCGCTGTTCCTCGGTGCGGCAACGGTTCTGGGTATCGATCCGGTGCGCCGGCGCCGCGAGCGGGCGGCGCTGATGGGCGTGACCCCGGCCGAGCCGCCGACCACCGCCGCCGCCATGGAGCTCAGCGACGGCCGCGGCATAGACGCCGTGATCGACGCCGTCGGCTCCGACACCACCATGGCCGATGCGCTCAACGCGGTGCGGCCGGGCGGGACGGTGTCGGTGGTCGGAGTCCATGACCTGCAACCCTTTCCGTTCCCGGCGCTGCCGGCGCTGTTGCGCAGCATCACCCTGCGCATGACCACCGCGCCCGTGCAGCAGACCTGGCCGCAACTGGTGCCGCTGCTGCAGTCCGGCCGGCTGTCGGTGGACGGGATCTTCACCACCGAGATGGCCCTGGCCGATGCCGCCGACGCCTACCGCGCGGTTGCCGCACGGTCGGGGGAGGTGGTGAAGGTCCTGCTCACCCCCTGAGCCGGGCGGGCCGAGCCCCGGAGCGGGCCGTGCGCTACCCGGCGCCGGGCGGTCGCCGGGGGCGGAGCCGCAGCGGCGGCAGGGTCGGGGCGGGCAACCGCTGCAGCCGACCCCGGTAGCCGCTGACCTGCCCGAACTGTTCATCGCCGGCTTCCCAGCGGCGCCGGAACTCGACGATCTCCTCATGGCTGCGGCCGATGAAGTTCCACCACAGCACCAGCTCTTCGCCGAACGGCACCCCGCCCAGCAGCAGCACCCGGGCGGGGGAGTCGCCGGGGTTGCGCAGCGTCAGCACCGCGGCGCCAGGCCCTTGATAACCCAGGTCGCCGACCGCCAGCGGCGTGTCGCCCAGGACGAGCGGACCCCGGTCACACAGCACGCCATGCTCGAACGCCGGATCGACCTGCAGCGCCAGGTCGCTCTGCGGGTCCAGATCCAGCTGGGCCCCCAGCAGCGGCGTGAAGGACGGGACGGGGGAGCGGTATCCGGCCAGTTCCCCGACGAGCACCAACGCCGACGCTCCGGGCAGGCACACCGGCTCGGGCGCGAAATGGTGCAAGGAGCGCGCGGTGTGGCGGGCTTCCTCGGGCAGTGCCACCCACAGCTGCACGCCGCGCAGCACCGGCGCGGCCTGCGGATCGACGGAGACTTCGGAGTGGGCTATGCCGGCACCGGCGGTCATCAGGTTCAGCTCACCGGGGCGCACCAGCGCGTATGCGCCACCGCTGTCGCGGTGCTCGATGCGCCCGCTGAACAGCCAGCTCGCGGTCTGCAGCCCGGTGTGCGGGTGCGGGGGCACGTCCATACCGCCGTCGGCGGCGACGTCGTGGGGCCCGTAATGGTCGATGAAGCACCAGGCGCCGATCAGCGAGCGGTCCCGCTGGGGCAGCGTGCGCCGGACCGTGATGGCACGCGGCCCGCCCAGCGGCACCTGGCGCGGGCGCAGCACGGCGATCTGAGATCGCGGACTTGCCGCGCAGGCGATCTCATCGGATGTGGCCTCCAGATTGCTCACCTGTCCACCTCCGTTGCGTGCGCCGAGCTCGCCGTGGCGATCCTACCGACGCAGGACCTGGTCAGGCGGCTGATCGCGGGCCGGCCGGCCAGTGCGACAGGTGAAACACCGCCCCGGTAGCCGGGAAGTCGTCACGTTCGTGGGTGACCAGCAGCGCCTGGTTGTCGGGCAGCTCGCGGGTGTTGATCTCACCGGCGGCGATCGCGTGCAGCAGGGCATGGGCCGCCGCGAGCTCCGCCCGCTTGCGGTACTGCCCGCCCGGCAGCTTCACACCAGCCCACACGCCGTACTCCTCGCGGCGTTCGACGGCGAGCGCTGCGCAGCGGCGTTGCTGAGCAAGCGGGCAGCGTCGCAGGCACTGCAGCCGCGCTTCGGTGGCGGACTGCTCGTAGGCCCGGGCCTTGGCGGCGCCGTCGGCTCCATCGGCGTCGGGGTAACCGAACCACAGTTCGGGGTTGGCGGAGCAGGGCGGCGCCATGACGGTCCTCCTCGTCTCAGGACGAATAACGTAGATAGAAACGTATAACGCAAGGACGGTCGGCGCAACAGAAGTTGATAAAAACATATATGTAACTAGTGGGGGACGGGCCTGTGTACTATCCGTCCATGGCCGGGGCGCGACAATGAGCCGCGAGGCGGCAGGCGCTGCCCTCCGGGCGCTGCGCGAGGCCCGCGACTGGTCGTTGGCTGACCTCGCTGCGGCCACCGGGGTCAGCATCATGGGATTGAGCTATCTCGAGCGGGGTGCGCGAAAGCCGCATAAAAGCACAGTTCAAAAGGTTGAAAACGGTCTCGGCCTGCCACCGGGCACGTACTCGAGGCTGCTGAGCGCCGATGACGCCGACACAGAACTGGCACAGCTGATCGCCGCGGTCGCACCGGGGGAGCCGGCTACGCGTCCCGCCGCGGCCATCGTGGTCGACCGCCACAGCGACACCGAAGTGCTCGAGGGATACGCCGAAGCGCAGCTCGACGCGCTGCGTTCGGTGATCGCCCGGCTTCCGCCGAAAACATCAGACGAATACGAGACGTATATTCTTTCCGTGATCGCCCAGTGCGTGAAAGCCGAGATGCTTGCCGCCAGCTCGTGGCGGGTCGCGGTGAACGCTGGTCCCGGTCGTGGTGCCCGACTGATGACACACCTGCAGGACCTCGAGGCGACCCGTGTCGAGCTGCTGCAACGGATGTCTGGCAGCCTGAGCGCTCGTTTCGACCGGGCCTGTGCACAGTCGTCGCTGCCCGAGCCGGTGATCGCGGCGTTGATCGGCGTCAGTCCCGAGGAGATGTGGGACATCCGCAACAGAGGTGTCATTCCGCCGGGAGCGCTGGCCCGAGTCCATGCGTTCGCCGATCCGACGGCGGCGGCAGATGGCGGTGACGGAGGGGGATGACGGTGGATGACACCGAGTTCGAGCTGTTGGCGCGCGCACATAGGTTGTTTGCGGGCAGCCCGGGCCCGGTGTCACTGGAAGCCGGCCTGGACCGCTATGCCCACGCGCTGGAGCGCAACGCCGGCGTGCACACCGGGACGGGCCATGACCGGTACCGGACCGCGGTGCTCGCTCAACGAAACCGGTTGCTGGCCAACGTCAATACCGACACCCACGCCGCAACGCTATTGGGTGCGGCGGTCGCCGACCATTCGCGGGCCCGCCGGCTTACCGGCGGGGTGCTCGCCGCCGCCCAAGCTGACTCGGCGGTTGTCGCCGACACCGCGTTGGCGCATCGGGAGGCCATGCGCCGGCGAGCGGCACGCTTACGGGCCCAACATGCCCACGTGGTGTCGGCGCGGCGCCGCGCACGGACCCACCGGGCGCGGTTGCGGCGGCTGCGCTACCGGGGCGCGCGGCGTCGTCCGGCGGGCCCGGATCTCGCGCACCTGCCCCCTGGCCGTGCCGGCTTGGCCGTACGCGCGGCGCTGTCCCGCCTGGGCAGGCCCTACGTCTGGGGCGCCACCGGACCCGATCGATTCGACTGTTCAGGGCTGACCCAGTGGGCCTACCGTCAAGCCGGCCTGCCGCTGTCGCGAACCACATACACGCAGATCTGTGAGGGAATCCCGGTGACCCGCTCCCAAATCCGGCCCGGCGACCTCGTGTTTCCCAGTACCGGCCATGTTCAGCTTGCCCTCGGCGGGGGCCGGGTGATCGAAGCGCCGCACGCCGGAGCCACCGTGCAGATCAGCCCCCTGGGCGCCCACGTGGCGATCCGCCGCCTGGTGCCATGACCGGCCTGGGTCCGCCGGGATTCCGAGTGAATTGTGGGCGCGGGTGGGCCTGGGTACAGTCACCGGCCATGAAGGCGTGGCCGACTTCCGAGCGCCCTTACGGCGCAGCGCAGTTGGGCTGAGGAGATGGCGACGCGCGACGACGTTCTGGATGCGATCGACCGCATCACGGAGGCCGGTCGCGCCGGTGCGGCGACGCGGGTGGCCCAGGCAGCGCTGACGCTGCCGTTGCCGCCGGCGGGTTACGACAGTGTCTTGGCCCGGTTGCGCGCTGCCTATCCGCTGCTTGACGATCAACAGCGGGGCAGGGCGGCAGAGGCGATGAAGCAGGCGGAATCGGCTCTGGCCAACCAGCTGTCGGTTACGGCGGAGTTCGATCGCCAGTTGGTCGATGCACTGCTGCAAGCCCGCAAGACCACGCGCGGAAGCCGCCGCCGCCTCGACGAACTGGGGGCGGAGATCGCAACCGCTGCCAACTCATGGGACCTCAGCACTGCCGCGGGCGCCCGGGAATTTCAACGCTTCCTGATCACCAGACTGGGGCAGATCCTCAGCGTGGTCGACCAGGCCGACGAGGACGACGCATCCAAGAAAGCGCTTGCCGCGGCGCTGACAGCGCTGTACTCCTCCACAGCAACGGATCGTGGCGACCAGCCGTCCGAACGGTCGCGGGTGAAACCTCCCGACAGTCCCGTTTCGGTGCCGGCGGACACCGTTCCGTGGGAGCCGGACACCGACCCTTACCTGGATATGCCGCTCGACGGCGAGGCGCGGCCGGACATCCCGGTCGGCCCGTACGGGGTGCCACCGTTGCCGATGTCTCTTCCTGGACTGGGCGCGGAGGGGCCGGGCATGGGCGCGATGGCGCCGGGGATTCCGTGGGCCGGCCTGACCTCCGGCTTGGGCCGCGACGACCTGCCCGAGCAGGCCGCTTATCGGCCCGGCGATACGGATGCGCCCGACGAATCCGAGGCCCCGCCCGATGCCGGAGATGCGGATGCATCCGTTTCCGATCCGGGCGCCCCGGGGCCGGTCACCGTACGGCTGCCCGACGGCCACACCACGACGGTGGACGATCCGCACCTTGCCGCGGCGATGCAGGCGGTCGTCGACGGACAACCTGTGGTGGAGGCGTTCCGGAGCCAGGGCATCCCTATCCCGCCCCCCGGTACGCCGGTGGTCGCAGCGGTTGCCGTGGAGAACCTGCGGCCCGGCGATATCGGCGTTTTCACCGATCGGCATGCGCTTGCGGTCGGTGAGGACAAGGCTCTGCTCGACGGCCAGATCCACCTCGTCAAGAACCTGCAGGGCCCCGGATTTCTGGGCTGGCAACATCCGCCGCTTTCCGCCCAGGAGGCCGCCCGGGCCGGGGAGCCGGTTGAGACCAGGCCTGCGACGGCGGTGTCGGGCCGCACGAGCTTGAAAATGCCGGCATTAACCGGCATCGTCGATCTGCCAGGGAGGTAGCACATGGCCGAGAACATCCACGTCAACCGGGACGTGCTGATCAACGCTGCGGGGAATCACCAGGAGGCATCGGATTACCTGGCGACGGTCGCCGCCTCTCACGAGCGTATTCAGGCGACCCTGAACTCGCTCGGCCCCATCTACGGAGACTTTCGCGAGGTCGCCGAGTCGCTACTGGAAGCGCGCGCGAACTGCTACGCAGAACAATCGCGCGAACACTCGGCCGTATCGGCCAACCTGCACCGTGCGGTGGCCATGTGGAACGAGCACGAGGACCAGGCCGCGAGCGCCTTCGGGCGCCTCACCGATGGAAGCCGATGACCGAGCCGAACCCGGCATTCGACACGATGCATCCCAGCGGCGATGTGCTGTTTCGGTCCTGTCGCGGCGGTT
This sequence comes from Mycobacterium sp. UM_Kg1, assembly GCF_000972925.1. NCBI lineage: Bacteria > Bacillati > Actinomycetota > Actinomycetes > Mycobacteriales > Mycobacteriaceae > Mycobacterium > Mycobacterium sp. UM_Kg1. The sequence continues at coordinate 56,121 of NZ_JRMK01000003.1, forward strand.
ATCTGCACAGTGTGGTGCTGTCCGAATCCGTGATGGAGGCGGACGCTCGTCGGCTCGCGGAAGCCATTGTGTTGACTGCCGACGTGTCGTTTCTGAAGGCGGCGTTGGAGATCCGGGGTGAAATCGTCGCGACGGGTCACTCGCCGTCAGTTGCGGTTCCCACCAACGACGATCTGCGGGTGGCCACGGAGCGACTCCTGGCCCACCGACTGCACCCGGGCGCTGACCCCGGTCGCTAGACCACCCATTTCCCCGCGGCATCGACGTCGGGCACGATATCTTCGGGAAGATCGACCACTCTGTCCCCGAACAGGTTTCGAGCGCGCTCCAGCAGCGCGAGGAGTTCGCTCAGTTGCGCTGCGCACCCTGCCCCCGAGAACCCGCCATCAGCCACGATCAGCACGCTACCCACTTGCTCAGGGCCTGACAATTCACCGCCTGACCAGGGGTTGGCAGGACCGCGATCCATGGTTGCGCGGCATGGACGGGGGGAGCGCGAATTCGAGCGAGGGTGCCCGGACCGCAACGGTACGCTTGCGCCGTGGCACTCTTCGGTCGGTGGTCGGCGCGCCAGCGCCTTCGGAGCGCGGCCCGGGACTCGCTGGCGGTCCCGGCGTTCAGCACTCCGGTCGACTGCAGTTCGTGGGTGCTGGGCGGCCTGTGGCCGGCCGAATTGGCGACGATCACCCCCGAGACCGCCCCGCTGGCCGACTACCTGCACGCTGATCTACAGCGAATCGCGCAATCGGCCAACGAGAAGCTCTACGCGCTGGGCCGATCAGAGCTGCCCCCGTCCGCACGCCAGATCGCCCAGGCTCGGGTCATCAACGTGGCCAGGGCCTTCGCCGTCCTGCGCGTGGAGTCCACGGTGCGCCAACTCCACAAGGAAACATTGGATTTCGGCAGCGACTTCGCCCGCCTCAGCCAGGGACCGGTACCTGTCTCGGCCGCACCCGAGGTTCAGGTCGACCCCGGCGCGGCTTCTCCCTTGACGGCACCGCCGCGTGACGCCGGCGAGTCCGCATGGCTCGGGGTAGTGGATCGTCCCCCGGCGCCACGCGTCACCGAGGAGATCGTCCTCGCCGCCGAGGAGCACCAGCAGCCGGCAGCCCCCGTGTTGCGGGCTGAGGCCGTTGCCGAGATACCGGGCGATCCGACCGTGACGCGTGAGTTCATGCCGTCGGGTCCGCTTGCCATGCACCGTGCGCGGGCGACCCAACTCGATTTCGCCGCACCGCCGGCCACGCCGCTGTTCGCCGAGTCCGACGAGCAGCGGGCGCAGCGCCTCTTGGGGTTCGTCGCACGGCAGGAACCTGGCTTGCGCTGGGCGGTGGGCGTTCTCGCCGACGGAGCGACCCTCCTGGCCACCGATATCGCCCACGGATGGATTCCTCCGGGGGTCGAGCTGCCGGCCGGGGTTCAGCTGTTGGAGCCCGGATGGCGGACCGGAACGCTCACGGAGATGCTGGGGGGCCCGCTGGTGTCGTCGGCTGTCTACAGCCCGGGGAATCGTCTTGGTCGAGCGAGTGATTCAGCGGTTCCGGAAGTATCGGCGGAGCCCCGCAAGCTGGCGCCCGTCGAGGATCTCGGATGGCAGCTCAGCGGGGCAACCCACTGGCGCGACGGACTGCCGAGGATGGTGAACACCCTGGCGAAGGCAGGTGCTGCCGGAACGGGCATCGTCGAAGCTGAAATCGACTTGTTGCGGGTGCATCTCGACACCATGCGTTACCAGCTGCTGGCCCGCTATCCCGACTCCGAGCCCGCAGCGGTGCTCAACTGCATGCTGCTGGCCGCCACCGAAGGAATCGCGACGGGTGACCTGGTGTCCGCCAACTACCACTTCAGCTGGTTTCGGGCGCTCAGCGTACCGCCCGCCGCCCAGTGGGACGTGTCAACTTAGCCGGCGTCATGAATTGACGCTGCTCGCACGGGATCGACATACTTAGCCAATGTCGGGGGCGGAGAGCCGGGCGGAACTCAGCGACAGGGACCTTGTCGAGTCCGTCCTGCGCGATCTGCGTGAGGCCGCCGAAAAGTGGGAAGCCCTCGTTGCCGAAGCCGAGAACACAACCTACAGCGTCGATCTGGGCGACGTTCGAGCCGTCGCCAACTGCGATGGTCGGCTGTTGGAGCTGACGCTTCACCCCTGCGTACTCAGCGATTACACCCACAGCGAGCTGGCGGACCGGCTCAACCTTGTCTTCACCGCGCTGCGGGAGGAGGCAGAGGCGGACTTCGGTGCGCGGTACGGCGCAAGTCTGGAGTGAGGGCGGCCCACCGCTTACCAGTCCAGGGAGGCCATCTCGCGTTTGGTACTGCACACGCAGCGAACGGCTGTGTCGATGTCGCCGGCGGTGATCGTCTTGAGGTCATCGATGGTCACGGGCTGTCCGGCCCGTTTCTGGGCGGCCAGCCGAGTGTCGCGGGCGAGTTCGGCCTCCTCGATCACGTTGCGGGCAAAACGCCCGTTGTGCATGACGTTGATGCCGTGCTCTCCGCGTGGGCTGACATAGCCCCGAACCTTGGCGACCATGGTCAGGAAGCGTTGGCGTGCATCCGGGTTCAGTACCGTTGCCCGACTTGATCCGTAACGCTCACCGATCTCAACGATCTCCTCCGGAGAGTACGCCTCGAACCGGATCTTCCGGTTGAAGCGGCTGGCCAGACCGGGATTGACGGTCAGGAATTCATCGACTTGGTCCTCGTAGCCGGCGGCGATGAAACAGAAGTCGAAGCGGTGCTTCTCCAGCGCGATCAGCAACTGGTTGACGGCCTCCATGCCGATCATGTCCGGCGTTCCGTCCTGGTGACGCTCCACCAGCGAATAGAACTCGTCCATGAACAGAATTCCGCCCAATGCTCTTTCGATCAGTTCATTGGTCTTCGGGCCGGAGGCACCGATGTGCTCACCGCAGAAGTCGGAACGCCGTACTTCGATGATTTCGGGATTGCGGACGATTCCCATGCCGGCATAGATCTTGCCCAGTGCCTCGGCGGTAGTCGTTTTGCCTGTTCCCGGTGGACCCACCAGCAGCATGTGATTGGTCTGGCCCTCCACGGGCAGGCCGTGTTCGAGTCGCATGGCGCGGACCTCGAGTTGGTCCTCCAGCGCTCGGACCGCACGTTTGACCTCCGCCAAACCGACTTGCCTCTCCAACTCGGCGCGGCCCTGTTCCAGCAACTCGGCGCGGCGGTCCTGCGCGTGGGTTTCATCGAGTTCGGCGCGGCTCTTGGCCGAGCCGGCGTCCCACCGGTCGCTGCGAGTGTCGATGATCTGTTCGTCGATGACCACGAGACGCAGCTTCGGCTCGGCCAGCGCCGCCTTGGCCGGTTCGGTGAGCACACCGTTGATCGCCGCCTTGGACAACCAGACCTGCGCCTGGTCTTCCTCGCCGAGCTGTCGATGCACCATGCCGCGCAGGTAGGCGAGGTCCGCGGCCAGCAACGGGATCTCGCTCGGGTTGATCGACGCGGTGAGAACCCCGGCTTGAAAGCGCTCGGAAAAGCGGCTCTGCCCGGCGATGTCGACCCGGTCCAGCCAATCCAGCGCCACGCGGCCGTGGCCCAGATGGGCCGCCGCGTAGCCTGCCAGGGCGCACACCGAGGCCGTCACCGCCGGCATGATGATCGCTCGCTCGGGGAGCTCCTCTGCGGCGATGGTCAGCACGTCCGGCCATCGCTGGGTGACGAACATCAGATAGGCGCGGCCGAGTTGGCGCCACTGGTAGTTGATCCAGCTGTCCAGGAGGGACTCGTCGGACAGCAACGCGTCGGCACGCTCGTACTCCCCGGCAACGGTGAGCGCCGAAGCCAGAGCCAAACCCGCGTGCGAGCCATCGGTGACGGTGATGGACAGGTACGGGCCCAAGGGAATCTGGGCGGCCAGGTGCTTTCCGAGGCGGGTGGTCTCCTTGTGCAGCCAGTCCCGGTTGGCGTAGAGACGGTGCAGGGTGTCAAGCGCGGTGTCGCCGCAGGCGATACGGCCCAGCCAGGCGTCTGCCATGGAGGGATCGGCCTCGGTCGCGGCGATGAAATCGTCTAACGCCTCGGGCGAGCCGTACTCGCTCACCATTGCCCGGTCGAAATGTCGACGGGCCGTCAGCAGGTCACTCACTGTCTGTAGTCCTCTGTCGCACGTCCAGGTCCTCCAGCCGACAGCCGATGCGGCGCGTTGTCATCGCAACGACATCGGCGCGAGCGCCTCCGGGCTGCAGTAGCGGTTTTCCGCCCGGAACAACTCCCCCGTAGCCAGCCAGGATTTCCCGCCGGCCGCAACTCGAACTGCGTTCCGGTCGATCTGCTCGATGCACACCTCGACGGCGTCCGGTGGTGGCGGCGGCGTGCCGGGCGGCGCCACCGTGATCACCGTGGCAGGGCGGGGCGACGGGGCGATCGAGCCGTCTACCACGCTGACGGTGGTCCGCGGAGTCGGCCGTGACTCATCGATCACATTCACCTCGGGCATCCGGACGCTGGCCCAGCGGGCCTTGTCTCGGGTGTGTACGCAGATCCGCTCCCCGGCGCCGGCCGCCCGAATGACGATGCGTTTGGCGATGAGATCCTCGGCCGCGATGAACACCCGGCTCAACTCGCCCGAATCGGTCAACGGCACCATCAACCGGTCGCCGTTGGCCAGCTTGCCGATCAGGACCCCCGACGGACCGATCTCAAGGGGAAGCCTGGCCGGCAGCCGAAGCGACCGCAACCCGCGCAGCGAAGGGCGGGGGGCGCACATGTTGGCCGTGACGGCCGCGGCCTGCTCCCCGTTGAGCCGGCGGAGCACCACCGAGGGTGGCGTCGGGGCGGGTTGCGGTGTCTGCAGGGTCACGGTTGCCGTGCACGTCCCGTCGGGGAGCAGGGTGACGTTCTGGATGACGTGATCGACCGGCAGAGTCCAGGCCTGCGCGAGCAGTTGTGCGGTGATCTGACCGGTGGCGTAGGTGTAGGTGGTCGCCCACCCGCCGTCGGTGCGCAGGGCCTTCCATCGTTGGGCGCCGGCGGTCAGGGAACCATCGGCCAGGCGCCGGTCCAGTTCGACCAGGTCGCTGGCGGTGGCTACCCGCGCCCGCAGTCCGCCGCAGCGCAACCGACCCGCGATCTGTTGTGCGACGGCGACCGCCGCGGCACCGAGCGTGGTTCGCCAACGCAGCGCCGCGGTGTTGTCGATCACCCGCAGTCGCAGCAGCAGCCAGGTCTCGCGTTGCCCGGCGTAGGGCGGGGTGCCGATCTCGGTGTCGTAGACCCGGGGATAGTCACCGGCTGTTGCGCGGCGCGCTCCGATGCTGATCACGCTCATCGAATCCAGGACCAGCCCGAGCGCATGCCGAAGCATCGGCTGCAGATCGGCGATGTCGACGACGTTATCGGTCTCCACGTTCACCGATCCGGTGGCCACCGTGGCTGCGTGCGGCCGACCCAGCAGGTGGATGGCCATCACCGCGACACCGTCCTGAATCCGGACTCCGCCGCCGGCGCGGTTGTTGGCCACGGTGACCGGATCGCTCCAGGCATCCTGCGAGGGGCGGCGAAACCACAGCAGCGCCCACGACCATGCCGGCTGGCCCCACCACGGCACCCATACCACTGCTCCCACGAGCATGAGCGCGATGACGACACCGATGACACCCCCCAGCGCCCCGCCCACCAGAGCGCCTAGCGCAACCGCTGTGGCGCACAGCAGTCGCCGGTTACTCGAAGGGTGGAATCCGGTCAGGCGGACCTGGTTCTGACTCATCGGGTGGCCCTGCGGATCCGGGCGGTGACCGCGGCGGCCAGTACAGCCGCGGCGATCACGCCGAGGAAGGCGAGGGCGACGTTGCGAGCCCGATGGTCCGGCGGAGGTGGAGGCGGTGCCGGGGAGAGCACCCGCTGCTGCGACCCCGGTGCCACCGGATCGCCGGCCGGCACGTTGAACGTCAGTGCCGCAACCGGATCGACCAGTCCGTAGCCGACCCGGTTGTCCACCCCGGAGGGAGGATTGTGGGCAGTCTGAACAATCCGGTTGATCACTTGGTTCGCCGTGAGTTGCGGATATTTTGCCCGGACCAGCGCAGCCACCCCGCTGACGTAGGCGGCGGAGAAGCTGGTACCCCAAAACGGCATGTTCTTCTCGCCGACCCGGGCCGGGGGATAGGCATTGACCGGGTTTCCGCCCTGCGGCGACAGGCCCATCACATGGGTGGCGGGCGCCGCCACCCGCACCCATGGGCCCGCCATGCTCTTGTCGATCGGTGCCCCGGTGGAGTCCACACCGCCGACCGACAAGACATAGTCGGAGAACCATGACGGGCTCGATATCACCTTGACCTGGTTCCAGTCCCGCGGGTCGTTGGGGTTCAGCGGGTCGAACATCGGGTTGTCGGCGCATCCGGCCTCTCCGACGTTGCCGGCGGCGGCCACGATCACCGCGTCCTTTACCGTCGCCGCGTACCACAGGGCCGCCCCCAGCGCTTGTTGGTCGACTGCGGCGGCCACATGCACACAGGAGGTGACCGAGACGTTGATGACCTTGGCGCCCATGTTGGCTGCGTGGACGACGGCCCTGGCCAGCGTTGCCAGGGTTCCGGCCTTCACCCGCTCGTCGTCATAGCCGAATCGTTGGGGGTGGACCGGCTCAAATGCCCGGGATGATTGACGGATAGAGATGACGGTGGCATGCGGCGCCACTCCCACAACACCGTCGGGAGCGCCCGGCGGAGGCGGTGGGACCGCGGGCTCGTCGTCGCTCTGTGGATCGGCGGGCCCGGCGGCCGGTGCTACGGCGTCCTCCGGCGGCGGTGGCGGGGGAGGCGGGGCCGGCGCCACCTGGGTAATGGTCACCGCGGTGGGAGGCGGAGGCGGTGCCGGAGGGGCCGGAACGTCCGCCGGGGGCAGCGGTTCGCCGTTGCTGGGGGGCGGACCGGCCGGCGGGGGGAACGCGGGGACCGCCGGCATGGGGCGGGGCATCGGCAGTGCCCCCAGGGGAGCCGCGGCGATGATCGACGCGGCGATCGTGCCGTGCGCGTCGCAGTCCTGCAGGCCGCCGAGCCCCTCCGCCCCGCCCATGATGTAGTCGCCCCCGGCAATCGCCGGTAGGCGGGTATTCGGTGTGACGCCGGTGTCGATGACGGCAACCGGGACGCCGTTGCCGGTGGAGTACTGCCATGCCGCGGCGATACCCAGCATGTCGAATCCCGGTGCCAGTTGCGCCACGTCGGGATTGCCGACCGTGATCGGGACACTGCAGGAATTCGAGCGCCGCATCGGCTGGTCCGGTCCCGGCGTGCCGTCGGCAGGGACAAGAGCAGGATCGACCGACGGAGGCTCGATCGCACGGGCCGCAGGTGGGCCGCTCGACCCGAAGACGAGTGCCATCACCGCGACGACGATGGCCCCGCGAGCGGACAGGCGCCTCAGTTGCGGACCCACACGAAAAGTCCTCCCAGCCATGCGCCCAGTACGCCCACCACGATGAATGCCAGGACTTCCAGCCATTCGACGGCCAGCCGGATCCAGGGCACGAACTTGGTTTCGGGTACCAGCAGACCGGCGGCCAGCCCCAACCCGGCGAAGACGGCGATGGCAGCGGCCGGCCACAGGAAGCCGGCGGCGGAATCGCCGGGGCTCGCCAGGGCGTATTTGACGATTCCGGCGAGTACGGCCGCGCCGGCTCCCCCTACGAGCGCGATCGCTTGGACGCGTGCGGCGAAACCGCGACCCTGAGTGATGAACAGGCCTGCCACCAGACCGCACAGCGCCACCGCACCACGCTGCCGCGGGCCGCCTGGGGTGAGCACCATCCAGACCGCTATCGGCAATGCGGTGGCGGCCGCGACACAAATCCCGACCTGCACGGAGTTGATCAGTCGCGCGGAGGCCGCGATCGCGGCGCCGCGGGCCGAGATGTCGACCAAGTCGTCCTCGTCGTCCTCTGCATCTTCGGGAGTGACGGGGGAGACCGTGTCGATCGGCATGTTGGCGCGACGGGCGAACAGGTCTCGCCCGGTGATCGAACCGAAGTATGGCGGCCGCACTCGCGCAACCCACAGCGCGATCGTGGGGGCCATCCGCAGCAGGATCAGCAGGCCCAGCAGGAGGCAGATGCCGATCACCTGCGGCGACACCGGCTGCCACATCCGGGCTGCCGCCACCGCGCCGCCGATTCCCGCAGCGGCGACGACCGCGGTGGCAACCGTGCTCTGCGAACGAAGCAGCACGCTGAGGCCGATCGCGCCGAGGGCCAGCACCGTCAGCCCGATCATCACGTGGGGCGCGCCGAGGGCGCCGGGTGCCGCACAGAACGCTGCGCAAGACAACGCGAGCGCCGCGAGCCAACCGAACCCACTGAACAGGTCGTCGCGCGCGGGCCAGCTGCGTCGGATCACCGTTGCCCCGAGCGCCAGCAACCCCCCGAGGCCCACCAGGACGGCGGCGGGAGGCCAACTGTCGCTGAAGGTCCGGGCCCGGACCGCCAGCGCCGCAAGCACCACCACCGACATGGCCGTCAGCCCGATCGCGGTGTGCGCGGCAGTCAACGCGGTGACCGGCGCGAACATCCGGTCCACCTTCACCTTGAGCAGCCGGGTCACCGTCTGCTCGTCGGCCTTGTGGCCGCACTCTTGGCACTGAATCTCCGGCTGGGCTCCCAGCCGGCGCGCCGTTGCGGCCAGGGCGCTCGACAGGGACTCGTACTGCGGCTCGAAGGAGTCGCCGCCCACCACGGGAACCAGGACCAGGGTGTCGCCGTCTTGTACGCCCAGGTCGTCGAGGCTGCGCGCGATGTCCAGCCGGACGCCGTTGACCTTGTGCAGTTCGTAACTTCCCGGCGGCAGCGCGACCCCGTCAAAACCGTGGTGGCGCAGATCCTCGTCGAGCAGCTCGACCATTCCCTCGAAAAATTCTTCGACGGGAATACCGGCAGGGAAGACCTGGGAAACGAGGTGTTTATCGTAGGCGAGGCTCACCGCACAGCGTGCCGGAAATGCGACTTTTGCTGGTGTCGGGGAGGTCACCGCGTTTACCTTTCGGTGTCGGGCACGAACTTGTCGGCCAGACCAGCGGTTATTTCAAATAGCCGCAGTCGGGTCTTCTTCTTCACCTCATTCGGGACATCGATGATTCCGCCCTTTGCCAGATGAGCGTCATAGGGCATGACTTCCACGGTGGCGCCGGTCTTGCTGAACCGCTCGGTCAGATAGGCCACCGCGGCACTGTCGGCTTTCGGGGCGGAGTGGTTGAGGATCACGGTGGAACGCGAAACCAGCTCGTGATAGCCCTGCGAAGCCAGGTAGTCCACCGCCCGCAACACGGGACGGGACTGGTCGGCGGTGACCCCCGAGACGAAGACCAGGGTGTCGGTGTTCTCCAGCACCGGTTTCATGACCGGGTGTTCCAAGTCCGCCGCCGTGTCGACGACGATCACGTTGTGCGTGCGTCGTAACCGCGACAACACCCCGCTGAACATTGCCGGAACAAGCGGCCTCAACTGATCTGAGGTGCGATTGCCGGCCAGAACGTCTAGGCCAACGGCATTCTGGCCGAGGTGTTCCCGGATATCGGAATACCCCTGTACGTCGGTGTCGCTCAGGACGGCCGAGTAATCGCCCGGAGGGTGCTCGTCGATGCGGTCAGACAGTGTCCCGAAGCCCGGGACGGCGTCGATCGCGATGACATTCTCGGGCCGACATTCCCGGAAGACACTGCCGATCGCCGCGGCCATCGTCGTCACGCCGGTGCCGCCCTTCCCGGACACCAATGTGATCACGTACTGCCGCCGGATGTGCCGACGAATTCTATTACGCAGGTCGCGATAATGGCGTTCGCTCGGAGATTCGCCAGGATTAACGGTTTTAGCCGACAGGACATAGACGAGTCTGCGCCAGCCCGAGCCCGGTGGAATCTTGCGTGGCGTCGCCAGGTCGGAAATACGCATCGAGTCCGATATCGAATCGCGGTAGCTGGGGCCCGGTGCCGGATCCCACCGCACAGATGAGCCTTCGTCCGGCATATTCGGGCTATTCCACGGGCTCGTCACGAGCGTGATGTTAACACGATTGCTGAAACTGCGATTGCTGCGTTTCTGGACCGGAATGCACGGTAAAGACAAGGCCGTGAATTCACTGTCATACAACCCGCCGGTGGGAATGCCAGTCTGCGCCGGCGGGTAGCCGGGCTATGAGCCGCAGGATCGCGCCGGCCACATCGCTACGGGTACCGGGGGAGACGATTTGGTACCGGCGACCGCCATTGTCGACATTCTCGACACAGACTCGGCCGGCCGGGGTGTCCGAAATCAGCACCGTGGTGTCTCCCACCGCGACGCGGGCGAGTTCCTCGGCGCCGGCGCCCGGCTGGATCGCGACGATGTTGGCCTGGCCCGACAGCTCCGGGTCGGCGGCCATCGCCACGATCTGCTGTTGATCGATATCGAGCCGGAGCGCGGCAAGGTGCTGACGAAGACTCTCCGGGCTGCGAACTCGTTCGAGCAGTTCGCGCGTATCCAGGGTGACGGGCCGCAGCGGTGCCGGGTCGGTGACACCGCACAGCCGCTCGATCTGTCCGACGAGCAGGTCGCCGGCAGCCTCTTGGTCGGCGGCACTTCCGGCGGGATAGAGCCGCACCTCCAGGCCACGGCGTTCCAGCACCACCCACCAGGAAGCGAATCGGCTGATCGAGACACGGGTCAGGTGTTGGGGGTCGTCGGCGGGCCGACCGGGGAAACTGAGGTTGAGCATCAGCGCGATGTCGCGGCGCATGATCACCGTGAGCCATTCCCGCAGCATCGGGTCGGCTTGGCCCTGTTCGTCGAGAGCGCCGATGGTGCGCAGCTCCTGCGCGATTGGATGCGCAAGAGCGCGCTCGAGAGTGTCCAGACGGGGTAACAGTGGCCGCAGGCCCAACTCCGGGCACAACAATTCGATGCCGGTGACGGCCTGTAGCACCCACAGTCCGTCGACAGTCGTTGTCAGCACGGGGCCCTCTCCTCAAAACGTGGTTTGCGGCAGCCGCGCCGACATTGCGAAGTGGGGCATCTGCGCCGTATCGCAGACACCCCACTTCGAGCGGATCAAAAGATGTGGTTGATCGTCTGGTCGGTCTGCAGGGCCCCATCCAGCACGGAGCCGATGGTGGAACCGTGGTGACCGATGGTCTCGATCAGGCCCTGCAGACCGGAGAGCATCTGCGCTTGGGCCTCGAAGAATCCGGTCGCGCCATGACCGGCGAAGTACTCGGTCAGCATCTGGGTGAGCTGGTGAGCATCGGCGTGGATCTGATCCAGGGCGCTCGCGTTGCCGATGACGCCGTGCGCGTGGTCGCTTACGGCGGCGGGGGGGTAGGTAATGCCGTCACTTGTGGACATAGGAATCGGTGTCCTTTCGAGTACAGGGGTCGTCGGGGGTTAGGCGGACTGGCCGCCGAACAGCGAGTGGAAAGCGTGCTCGGAGTGGGACTCGTGGGATTCCATGAGTGCCGCGGCCTGTTTGAGACCTTCGGTCAGCCGGCTGCCGCCGATGAGGACCTTCTGCATGTCGTCGTGAATCTGTGCGGCGGTGGTGAACGAGGCCCGAGATCCCCCGCCCGCCCACGTCGACGCCCCCAGGATGTTCTCGTGGTCGGCCAGGTACTGGTTGGCGATCGCCTGCGCATGTTCGATGTGCTGCGACAGTTTTGACGCGGTGTTCCGCATCAGTTCGGGCGTGACGACTATGGCTGCCATCGATTCCTCCTCGGTTGTAGAACAACCCCCCCGGATTCGGCGGGATCTGGCTGGCGGTAGTCTATTTGCTCTTTTTGTATGTGTCGATTCACCCTGTGGCCAAGAAAAGCCCAGGTCAAACCCGATCGTCGATAACCCGCACGGTGGTGCGGGCCGACTGGCCGTTGTTGGTCTTGCCGCCGGCTCCCGCCGCGGCGCCGGGCGCGATGGGCATACCCCCCATGCCCGTGGCGCCGGTGGTCGTCAGGCGGCTCGTCTCGACCGAACCCAGCGCGCCGCTGGGCCGCAATCCCACCGGACGTCCGCCACCGGAGTCGAAGGCGCTCACGGGCCGGGTGAACGCGGAGACCGGCGCGCCCGGCCCGCCTGCCGCGACGCCACCGGAGGAGGTGGCGGAGTTCGCCAGCGTCGCCGTGGCGGGAAGCCCGGTGGCCCCTGGGGAGTTGAGCGCCCCGCCCAGTGCGTTCGGGTTCATGAACATGCCCATCAGGGACTGCATCGGGCTCAGCATCGACTGCGGCAGCTGCGCCAGCGACTGCGGCGCCTGGGTCAGCGTCGAGCCGATCTGCTGAACCGGGCCCAGCAGGGAACTCATCGGGTCGCCCATGCTCTGGGCGGCGCCGGCGCTCTGGCCGGCAGCGTTGGTCGCGGTAGACGTGCCGGCGTGGGCGGCGCGCATCGCGCCGCCGGCAGCGGCCTGGGAGGCCGCCTCGCCGACAGCGCTGGCCGCCGCGGCGGGAGCTGCCGGGGAAGCGCCCATACTCGCCACCGGAGCGGGAACCGTCAGGCTGGCGGTGAGCGCCGTCAGCGTCGCCCCGTAGGACGCCCCCACCGCGGCGTTATTCGGCCAGAACAGGCCGTAGTACTGGTATTCGAGCGAAGCGATCCGCGGTGTCAGGGCCCCGAGCACCGACGGGTTGATCGCGTAGTCGGTTGCGGTCTCGATGCGGTTCTCTTCGCACTCGGCGGTCGTGCGCATGCTGGCATAGGCGAGCTGGTAGGCCTCGACGGCCGCAGCGACGATGGGGGCCTTGACGTCTACCCAACCCGCCAGCCCGTGCAGGGCCACGTTCAGCAGGGTTGCGTTGAGGACTGATCCCTCGGATCCGGCTCCGATCCACCGCAGCGAGGTCAATGCCGTGTTGACCGCCGAGGCGATTCCCGACGCGTGATGAGCCATACCCAGCGCCGACCATGCGGCGCCGTTGGCCAGCATGGTCGGAATGCCCGCGCCGGATTTGATCAACATGTCGTTGGTCTCCGGTGTGCGGGCGGCCCACCCCGGGTCGGCCATGAGCTACCCGCCGAGTGCGACGGTGGCGGCCCGCAGTGCCTCGGTGGCGCCGTACACACCTGCGGCGGTGGCCTGCGCGCCGGAGTACAGGCCGCGCTGCGCCGAATGCTCGGCGACGATGCCCAGGTATTCGCCGCCGGAGGCCAGCAGGGCGGCATGGAATGCGATGGAGTCGGGGTCGTTACCCATGGGCAAAACCCCCAGCAATGCCGGGCTGGCGGCCGAGGCGGCCGCCTGCGTTTCGGCGGTGATCGCGGCTTCGACTCCCGATGAAGCCAGGACCGCTTCCGGTTCTACAGAAAACATATTTCCTCCCCGATGCCTCATCACCGATATGTCGACGGCGGCGAACCGGACTTGATCGTAAACCGAATTGCGACGCGCGTCACTTCAAGATGTAAATACCGGTTATTGCCGTTCGAAATCGTGGATCATCGACGACGGAACTCCTACCAGAACGCCCTCGACCTCTAAGTCATTGACCAACAGTCCGCGGCCGGCGGGCAACGCCTGAGCCCGTATCGTGCGGTTGACCTTGTTCTGGGGGTCGTTGTCCATGAACAACGTGGGCGCCTTGGCGGCGCGTTGCGCCTTCACCCAGGGGTCCATCTCCAATTGGCCGAAGTTGGAGGAGTTACGCGTGGTGAAAACGTGCAGTCCGATCTGACGGCCCCGTTCCATCAGCTTCCACAACGCCGCACCTACCGGTGGTTTCGCCGGATGAATTTGTGCGGGGCGCAGATCCTGCACGTCGTCGATCAACACGAAATGCCGGGGCCCCTCCCAGGGCTTGAGCGCCCGTAGCTCCTCCTGGCTGAGCCCCTTGGCGGGCAGCCGGGGGAGCAGTATCTGTTGGGCAAGCGTGGTCAGTGTCTCGTCGATCTCGTCCTGGTCATAGGCATAGGCATGGATGTAGCCCGGACCCTGCAGGTCTCGTAGCGGGCCCGTTTTCGGGTCGATGATCGTGATCTGGGCTTCCCCGGGGCCGAAGCGTGCCATCACTGCTTCGCCGATTGCGGCCAAAGTGGCGCTCTTGCCGCACAGGGCTCGCCCCAGGATCATCATCCCGGGGTTTTCGGCCAGCATCAGCGGGACCGGAAGCAGATCGTGTTGCTCGCCGATCATGAACGCGATGGACGGCGGGGCTTGGGCGGGCGGCCGCTGTGCGACGTCGTAGGCCAGGATCTCCACCAGCGCGACAGCCGCTGGAAGTCGCTTGAGTGTGGCGTGCTTGGTGACACCCGCGACCTGCGCAACCCGGCTCCCGAGTTCCCGGGTCCCGATCCTGGTGCCGTCCTCGGCGGCCAGCTCCGGAACCCCGATGAGCATCTCGTGCAGCGACTCGGTCAGACCGAAGCCGGGCCGGTTGACGGTGCGTTTGGCGGCATCGCGGGCGTCCAGCGACGCGGTGCCCATCTCATTCTCGCCGGGGTTCTGCAGCCGCAGCTGGATGCGAACGTCCGAGTTCTGCAGCAGGGTCTGGCGTTGACCGTGAATCCAGCCGGAGGCGCTGGTCATCACGTGCACGCCGTACTCCGGACCGACACCGCTGAGGGCGATGATGCGGTCACCGAGCATCGTGTCGGCGGCGTAGAGATCCGAGAAGTCGTCGATCACCAGGAAAACGTCCCCGTAGGGATCGCCGGCGTCGGTGCCGGCCGTACTCTCGCCACCGCCTGCGCCGAAGCGCCGCTCCCGGAACTCGTTGATGTCGATCTTGTCGCGGCGGAAGGTGTCTTGGCGGGCGCTGATCAGCGCGGCCATGGTGGCCACGGTGCGCTCCACGCCCTCGCGGTCGGCCGGCGAGACGATGTCGGCCACGTGCGGCAGGGTTTCGGCGTAGCCCAGGGTTGCGCCGCCGACGCAGAAGAACGTCACCCGCGCCGGGGTGTACATCAACGCGGCCGAACACATCAGTGTCATCAGCGTGGTCGTCTTGCCGCGGCTCTTGGCCCCGACCACCATGATGTTGCTGCGCAGCACATCCACGCAGTGCACCAGCTGCTGGGCGTCCTCGGGGATGTCCTTGACGGCCAGCGGCCACACCAGGCCGGGGTTGCGGCCGTAGTCGACATGCCACGGTTTGCCCCGGTAGCGCGCGACCAGGGCGTCGACCGGCTCGGAGATCTCCAACGGAGGCAACCACGGCAGGTGGGGTGCCTTGCGGTCGGCGGCGATGAGTGACTCACGCAGCACATCGACGATCTTCTTCTTCTTGAAGCCGTCGGCGTGCAGCAGAAATTCGTCGGGCTCCGCGTCGGTGGCCGATATATCTTGCAGCGCTTGGGCATCCGCTGCATCCAGCGGCTGGTACTGCCAGGTGTACAGCCGGGGCTTGGTGAGCGTCATATCCAGGGTCTGGCCGGTCGGCAGCTTACGTTTGGGGACCACGAACGGCGCCGAGAGGTAGAAGCAGCGGAACGGCTCCAGGTCACGCGGACCGACCTTCAGCAGTCCGAAGCCGTTCTCCTTCGACGGCAGGTGGTAGGCGGCATCCGACCCGATCACTTCGCGGCTGTCGTCCCCGGACTCAGCCCGCAGGGCGACCCGGAATGCGATGTTGGACTTCACCTTCTGCAAGGACGACAGATCCAGGCGCTGTCCGCCGAGCATGAAGAACACGTTTGCACCGCGGCCCTCCTGCCCGATATGGATGATCAAGTCAATCCACTTGGGGTGGTTTTGGAACAGCTCCAGGTATTCGTCGATGACTACGAGCAGTACCGGTACCGGTTCCAGGTCCCGCCCGGCCAGGCGTATCTCCTCGTAGTCGTTTGCGTCGCGCGCACCGACCGAGTTGAACAGGCGATAGCGCCGGGCTATCTCACCGTCGATGGCGCGCCGCATTCTTTCAGCGAGATGCCGTTCGTCCTTTCCGAGGTTGGACAGGGCCGCCGACACGTGCGGGATACCGAGGATGTCTTGGGCCGCGGACTCGAACTTCATATCGACGAAGATGACGTTGAAAGTCTCCGGCGAGTGGGTCAGCGCAATGCCGTAGACCAGGGAAAGGAAGAACTCTGATTTTCCCGAGCCGCTGGTCCCGATGACGACCGAGTGAAAACCGTAGCCGCCGAAGTCTTTGGCGCGCAGAATGATGTTCTGCAGTTCGCCGCTGGGCTTGGCTCCGACGGGAATCTCTGCCCACCGTTCATCGCCCCGGCTGCGCCTTTCTGCCCATAGCCGGTCGACGTTGAGTTCCCGGGCGTCGTCGATGCCCAGGGCACGCAACAGTTCCAGGGCGCCGCTGCCCGCGTCGGCGACATCGACGCTGGCGGTAGGTGACCAGCGGGCCATCGCCCTCGCGTAGCGGTAAGCGCGCGGCACCGACAGTTGGTCGGCGTGAGCAAAGAACTTTCCTCCGGCGCACAGCGTCGGCCTGTCGGGCAGGCTCGGGCCGCGCCGGTTCTTGCGGTCCGGGGCGCCGGCTTCGTCAGCGCGATTCCGCGGGGCCTGCTGCTTGGTCAACTCAAAGATCTCATCGCGGCCGAAGCCCACACCGGTGCCCAGACGCGAGGCCACCCGCAGCACCGTGATGCCTTCTTTGCCGACCCGACCGACCACGCTCTCCCATGCTTCGGGACTGCCCGTGTTGTCGTCGACGATCACCAGGTGCGGACCCAGATCGGGTTCGGCGCCACCGGTCTCCAGCGGTGAGGCCATGGTGGTGGGGCTCGGCGCCGAGAGCGGCCGCCAGGCGCCGCGCTTGCCCTTCATGTGAAGGTCGGCGCCCAGTGTCGCCTCAAGTTCGGTAGGACTGGTGAACACCAGGCGTCGCCACCCGCAGGCGTCGAACAGTTCGTCGTGTTGGTTGTGCGGCAGCCAGATCATCCACGACCACAGCTCCGGGTGCCGGGTCACC
>NZ_JRMK01000004.1:0-69181 GCF_000972925.1 Mycobacterium sp. UM_Kg1
GGTTGCCGGACCTGGTGACCGGCCGTGCGCTGGCCGGGTTCGGCCTCACCGAGCCGGGCGCCGGTTCGGATGCCGGCGGCACCCGCACCACCGCCCGCCGCGACGGCGACGAGTGGGTCATCAACGGCACCAAGCAGTTCATCACCAACTCGGGAACCGACATCACCTCACTGGTGACCGTCACCGCGGTCACCGGAACCCGCCCGGACGGTAAGAAGGAGATCTCCACGATCATCGTGCCGTCCGGCACCCCGGGATTCACCGTCGAGCCGGCCTACAACAAGGTGGGCTGGAACGCCTCGGACACCCACCCGCTCACCTTCGCCGACGCCCGGGTTCCGCAGGGCAATCTGCTCGGTGAGGAGGGCCGGGGTTACGCCAACTTCCTGTCCATCCTCGACGAGGGCCGCATCGCGATCGCGGCCGTGGCGACCGGAGTGGCGCAGGGCTGCGTGGATGAGAGCGTCAAGTACGCCGGCCAGCGTGAGGCGTTCGGTCAGACCATCGGCTCCTACCAGGCGATCAGCTTCAAGATCGCCCGGATGGAGGCCCGCGCCCACGTGGCGCGCACCGCCTACTACGACGCTGCCGCGAAGATGTTGGCGGGCAAGCCGTTCAAGAAGGAAGCGGCGATCGCCAAGATGATCTCCTCGGAGGCGGCGATGGACAACGCCCGCGATGCCACCCAGATTCACGGCGGCTACGGCTTCATCAACGAATACCCGGTGGCCCGGCACTACCGGGACAGCAAGATCCTGGAGATCGGCGAGGGCACCACCGAGGTGCAGCTGATGCTCATCGCGCGGTCGCTGGGACTGTGACCACCGACCCGCGCCGCGGAATGCGCAACGGCGAGCCGAACGGAGAGGGAAGCGGTATGACGAAGACGGTCGAGCAGCGGGGCCTGTGGTTCGAGGAGTACGAGATCGGCACGGTCTACGCCCACCGGCCCGGGCGCACCATCACCGAGGCCGACAACGTGCTGTTCACCACCTTGACCATGAACACCCAGTCACTGCACCTGGATGCGGCCTGGGCGGCTCAGCAGCCGGGGTTCCGTGGTGAGCGCCTGGTGAACTCGATGTTCACCCTCTCCACGCTGGTCGGTCTGTCGGTCGCTCAGCTGACGCTGGGCACCATCGTGGCGAACCTGGGCTTCTCGGAGGTGTCGTTCCCCCGGCCGGTGTTTCACGGCGACACCCTGTACGCGGAGACGGTGTGCACCGACAAGCGGGAGTCCAACAGCCGTCCCGGTGAGGGAATCGTGACCTTGGAGCACGTCGGGCGTAACCAGAACGGCGACGTCGTCGCCCGGGCGGTACGGACCACGCTGGTGCGCAAGCGGCCTGCCGAGGACGCGCGGTGAGCACCGGACCGGCCTGGCTGTTCTGCCCGGCGGACCGGCCGGAGCGCTACGCCAAAGCGGCCGCGGTGGCCGACGTGGTGATTCTGGATCTGGAAGACGGCGTGGCCGCGGCGGATCGGCCCGCCGCACGGGAGGCGTTGCGGCGCAACCCTCTTGATCCCGAACGCACGGTGGTTCGGGTGAACCCGGCAGGCACCGCCGATCAGGCCCGTGACCTCGAGGCGCTGGCTGACACGGCCTACACCACCGTGATGCTGGCCAAGACCGAATCCGCCGCGCAGGTCGCCGCACTGGCGCCCCGCCAGGTGGTGGCCCTGATCGAGACCCCGCGCGGCGCGGTGTTCTGCGCGGAGATCGCCGCCGCCGACCAGTGCGTGGCGATGATGTGGGGAGCCGAGGATCTGGTCGCGGCCATGGGCGGCGGCTCGAGCCGCCACAGCGACGGCCGGTACCGCGATGTGGCCCGGCATGTGCGGTCCAGTGTTCTGTTGGCGGCCTCGACATTCGGCCGGACCGCCTTGGACGCCGTCTATCTGAACATCGGCGACCTGGACGGCCTGCGGGCCGAGGCGCTCGATGGCGCCGCCGTCGGATTCGCTGCTACGGTGTGCATCCACCCGAGCCAGGTCGCGGTGGTCCGGGACGCCTACCGGCCGGCCCCCGAGCGGGTCGACTGGGCGCGCCGGGTGCTCGCCGCCGCGCAGAGCGAGCGCGGGGTGTTCGCCTTCGAAGGGCAGATGGTCGACTCGCCGGTGCTGCGCCACGCCGAAGCGATCCTGCGGCGAGCGGAATGACCCACCAGGAGGACTGAGCGCGCATGCGCATCACCCAGATCGTCGAGACGTCGGTGCCGTTGCGTGGCGCGATCGCCAACGCTCTGGTGGACTTCTCCCGCCATACGGTGTCGCTGGTCGCCGTCGTCAGTGACCAGATCCGCGACGGCAGGCCGGTGACCGGTGTCGCGTTCAACTCGATCGGCCGGTTCGCCCAGGGCGGCATCCTGGCCGATCGGATGATCCCGCGGGTGCTGCGCGCGGCACCCGATGCGCTGCTCGACGACACCGGCCGGATCGATCCGGCCCGGGTGCTGCAGTGCGCCATGGCCGACGAGAAGCCCGGCGGGCACGGCGACCGGGCCGGTGCGGCGGCGGCGCTGGAACTGGCCTGCTGGGACCTCAACGCCAAGCTGGCCGACGAACCCGCCTACCGCACCATCGCCGGGTATTTCGGTCGCGACACCGCCCGTACCGCCGTACCGGTGTATGCCGCGGGCGGGTATTACTACCCGGGCGACGGCCCGCAGACCGGCCTGGAGCGGCTGCGGACCGAGATCCGCGGCTACCTCGATCTGGGCTACGACGCGGTCAAGATGAAAATCGGCGGGGCCCCGATGAGTGCGGACCTGGCGCGCCTGGAGGCCGTGATCGACATCCTCGGCGGCGGTGACCGGGTCGCGGTCGACGCCAACGGCAGATTCGACGAGGCCGCGGCGGTCCAGTGGGCCAAGGCGCTGCACCCCTATGGGCTGCGCTGGTACGAAGAGCCCGGCGACCCGCTCGACTTCGCGTTGAATGCCGCCGTCATCGCCGGCTACGACGGCGCCGTCGCCACCGGCGAGAACCTCTTCTCGGTGCGCGACGCGACCAACCTGGTCCGCTACGGGGGGATGCGGCCCGGTGTCGACATCTTCCAGATGGACGCCGGGCTCAGCTACGGGCTGACCGAGTACGCCCGGATGATCGAGGTCCTGGAGCACAACGGCTTCGACCGCCGCTGCGCCTTCCCGCACGGCGGACACCTGATCAACCTGCACATCGTGGTCGGGCTCGGCCTGGGCGGCTGCGAGTCCTACCCGGGGGTGTTCGCGCCGTTCGGCGGCTACGCGCCCGGCTGCGTCCTGGAGCGGGGCACCATCGCGCCCACCGACGCCCCGGGTTTCGGTCTGGAACAAAAGCCCGACCTGGCCGCCGTGATCGCCGACCTGGTGGGATGAGCAGATGAAGATCGCGGTCATCGGTTGCGGCGCCATGGGATCCATCTACGCGGCCAGACTGGCGGCGGCCGGCAACGACGTGCTGGCCGTGGACCGGTCCAGCGCGCACGTCGAGGCCATCGCCGCGCACGGCATGCGGGTCAGCGGCCCCCAGCCCGACCAGGTGGTGCCCATGCGCGTGGCCACCACCGCGCCCCACGAGCCGATGGATCTGGTGATTCTGGCGGTCAAGGCCGCCGACGTCGCCGCCGGGGCCGCGCAGGCACTGCCGCTGCTCGGCGAGGACACCCCGGTGCTGACCATCCAGAACGGGCTCGGCTCGGCCGACACCGTCGCCGACATCGTCGGCGCGGGCCGGGTCGCGGTCGGCATCGCCAGCGGATTCGGGGCCTCGCGGCCCGCGCCCGGGCATGTGCACCACAACGCGATGCGGGCGGTCCGTTTCGGCGCCTACGCGGGGCTGCCGCTGTCGGTCGTCGACACCATCGCCCAGGTGTGGTCGGAGGCCGGTTTCGACGCCGCCGCCGTCGCCGACATCGCCGCCATGCAGTGGGAGAAGCTGATCTGCAACGCCGCCTACAGTGCGCCGTGCGCGCTGACCGGCATGACGGTGGGGCAGGTCATGGACGACGACACCGCCATGGGGCCGGTCAGCCGGGCCACCGCAACCGAGGCCTGGACGGTGGCCCGCGCCGCCGGGATCGCCATCGACGTCGCCGACCCGGTCGCCCACGTCCGGGCCTTCGGCGCCCAGATGCCCGATGCCAAACCGTCGGCGCTGCTGGATCACCTGGCCCACCGGGTCAGCGAGATCGACGTCATCAACGGCGCCGTGGTGCGCACGGCCGCCCACGTGGGGGTGCCGGCCCCGGTGAACTCCACGCTGACCGCACTGGTCAAAGCCGTTGAACGTCAGTGGATGGCGCGGTAGCGCTGAACTGCCGCCCCTCCGCTGCGCCCCGCCCGATTCCGATGCGGCGCTAGCGTGGGGTGGTATGACGCAGGACAAGGTCCGGGTGCAGCTGCGCGGCGCGCCGCAGACCATGCTCGCGACGCTGTACGCCAAGGCCCTGGACGCTGACCGGGCCGACCCCATCCTGGGCGATCGCTACGCCAAGGCAACGGTCGAACGCATCGACTACGACTGGTCTCAGACGGCCATCACGGCGGCGCGATCCCCTTCGGTGACAACCCGTTCGGCGCACTTCGACAACTGGGCCCGCCGATTTCTGGCGGCCCACCCCGACGCGGTGGTGCTGCATGTCGGATGTGGGCTCGACGCCCGCTATTTCCGGCTGCAGCCCGGCGACGGCGTCGACTGGTATGACATCGACTATCCGGCGGTGACCGACCTGCGCCGGCAGCTGCTTCCCGCGCAGCGGCACAACCACGTGGTCGCGGCGTGCGTCACCGACCCGTCCTGGCTCACCGAAATCCCCACGGGACGTCCGACGTTGATGCTCGGCGAAGGCCTGACCATGTATCTGACCGAAGCCGACGGCGTGGCGTTGCTGCAACGGGTCGTCGAGCATGCCCCGAGCGGGGAGCTGCAGTTCGACGCCTTCAACTGGCTCGGCATCAAGTCCCAGTGGTCCAACGCGGTGGTGCGCAGATCCGGGGCGAGGCTGCACTGGGCGATCAACGGCCCCGATGACATCCTGGCCGCCGTTCCCGGGGTCCGGCTCGTGGCCTGGCAGCGCTGGTTCGAATCAGACACCTTCCACCGACTGCCGCGCGGCTACCGGGCGTTGGGTGCGGCGATGTCGCTGATTCCGGCGGTGGCGAACATGTCGCAGTACCACCGCTACGCCTTCTGAGCTGCGCAGTCAGGCGCCGCAACACCATTGACCAATTACGTTACGGCGTGTAATTGTTTTGGGTGTGCGTGTGCTACAGAGGCGACCGTGACGGCGGATTCGGTCCCGGCCGGCCGCGGACGGCCTCGCGATCCGCGCACCGAGCAGGCCATCACCGAGGCCGCCCGGCGGCTGTTGGCCCGAGACGGCTACGACCAGCTGTCCATCGAGGCGATCGCCCGCGAGGCGGCGGTCAGCCGCCCCACCATCTACCGGCGCTGGCCGTCGAAGACCCACCTGGTGTTCGACGCCGTCTTCGGCGCCGCCGAGGCCGGCGACGTGCTGACCGGCTCGGGGGACTTCGAGGCCGACCTGCGCCACTTCGTCGCCGGGGTGTTCGCGTTCTGGAACGCACCGGAGGTGGCGGCGGCGGCCCTGGGCATCTTGTCGGATCGGCACCGCGACCCGGAGTTGTTCATCCGCACCCAACAGCTGCTCGACGAAAAGACCCGTGCCGCGTTCGGCGCGCTGGTCCGCACCGGCATCGAGCAAGGCGTACTCGACGCCGACGTCGATGCCGAGATCGCCTATGACGCGGTGGTGGGCACCAGCTTCGCGCTGGCCCACGGCTTCGCCGGTGACACCGCCGATGCGCCCGATCGGCTGTGCTCGTTGCTGTTGCGGGCAATGACAACGAAGGAGAACCGGGGTGAGTGACCAAGAGTCACAACTGTCAACGGCGTTCGGCGAGCTGCTAGACGAGGTCCGTGCCGTCGAGCAGCGGCTGCTGACCGCCGATCCACCGCTGGAGGAGGCAGATCTGCTCGACGGCTACCGATGGGCGCTGAGCCTGCTGCGGGTGGCTGCGGACGCCTACATCTGGGGCGATGCCGACAAGCCCATCCTCACCGACGTGATCGGCCCCTACCTGAAATGGGGCGGCGACAATTCGGACGCCTTCTACCAGCTCGCGCCGATCGACCCGAGCCGCAGCTACCGCGTCACCGGCAACCGCGGCGACGCCGTCTACCTGTCCATGACCGTCTACGGTGGCCCCGACGACGGGCGCTACAGCGACCGCATCATCGACACCATCAACGACCGCGACCTGAACTGCGACGCCGACGGCAACTTCGACTTCGTCATCAGCTCCACCGAACAGCCGGGCAACTGGCTGAAACTGGAACCCGACGCCGTATTCATCCTCACCCGCGATTACTTCACCGAGCCGGGCACCGGTCGGCGGGTCCGCTGGCAGATCGAACCACTCGACGGCGCAGGGCGCCGTCTTGACAGTCCGGCGGATCTGAGCCGGCGAATGCGGGCGGCCCGCACCTGGATTCGTGAACAGGCCGCCATGGCCCCGGTACGGCTGCCGGCCAACGCACTGCAGGAGCCCTACCCGGTACCCAGCCGCACCGTCGGCTGGGCCGCCGGCGATGCCGCCTATGCGATGGGTGCCTACGACTTGCAGCCCGGCCAGGCGCTGCTCATCGAGGGGACGTCACCGGAGTGCGTCTTCTGGAACCTGTGCCTGTGGAATCCGTTCCTGCACACCTACGACTACACCCGCGAACGCGTCACCATCAACGGCGCTCAGGTCAGCTACGCCCCGGACGGGTCATGGCAGATCGTGATCAGCGACACCGATCCCGGGCATCCGAACTGGGTGTCGACGGCGGGCCGGTCGAAGGGGTTGATCTGGCTGCGCTGGTTTTTGCCCGAAACCACCCCTGCACCGCTGACCTGCCGGGTCATCGACGTGACGGAGGCGGCCTCGTGAGCGCGATCCGGCTCGAGGACCTTGCCTCGCCCGTCTTTCCCGAAGCCGCCGCCCCGATGCGCGAGGGCCTGGCCGGCTACGGCGCCGTGCTGCACCTGACGCCGGACGCACTGCTGCGGGCCGCGGCGGAGCGAACCGGTCTGGACAACTGGGGCGACAACGCATTCCGGGAACGCCTCGAGGTGCTCTGCGGGTCCCTGACCGACGAGGCCGAGCTGTCCGGTGTCGGCCGGGCGATGGCATTCGAACAACTGGTGGGCCATCTGGTGAACCGGCTTCGGCTGGAGGCGCTGATCGCGGCGCACCCGGAGATCGAGAACATCGACATCGAACGACCGATCATCATCTGTGGACTGCCGCGTACCGGCACCACCCACCTGCACAACCTGATCGCCGCCGACCCGGCGCTGCGCTACCTGCCCTATTGGGAGAGCATGGAACCCATTGCCGCACCCGGTGAGGGCGAGCAGGAGCGGCGGGACCGATGCGCGGTCGGGCTCGACCTGATCAACACCTCGATGCCCGAGTTCAAGCG
The DNA here is from genome assembly GCF_000972925.1 of Mycobacterium sp. UM_Kg1. Lineage (NCBI taxonomy): Bacteria > Bacillati > Actinomycetota > Actinomycetes > Mycobacteriales > Mycobacteriaceae > Mycobacterium > Mycobacterium sp. UM_Kg1. The sequence goes on from NZ_JRMK01000004.1 coordinate 7,474, forward strand.
CATGCACGACATGACCGTCGACCACGCGCACGAAGAGATCCAGCTGCTGGCCAACGACATCTCCGGAATGCTCTTCGAATGCAGCTACTATCTGCCGACTTTCGCCCAGCACTACAAGTCGCACGATCAGAGCGCGTCGTATGCGTACCTCAAACGCACCCTGCAGGCGCTGCAATGGCTGCGCGGCGGAACGCGCTGGGTGCTCAAATCGCCACAGCACCTGGAGCAGTTCCCGGCGCTGTATGCGACCTTCCCCGACGCGACCTTCGTTGTCACCCACCGGGACCCGGTCGAGGTGACCCGATCGATGGCCACCATGATCAGCTACGCCGCGCGGATGGGCTGCGACCGCCCCGACCCGGTCAAGATCTCCAAATACTGGCTGGACCGCGCCGATGACCTGCTGAGCGGGTGCTTGCGCGACCGTGACGTGCTACCGGCGGACCAGTCCGTGGACGTGCGATTCGACGACTTCATGGCCGATGAGGACGGCACCGTCGCCCGCATCTACGAACTGGCCGGTCAGCCCCTCGACACCCGGGCCCGCGCGGCGATGAAGCAGTTCTGCGTCGAGCACCCGCGCGGACGCCACGGCACCGTGGACTACCGGCCCGCTGATCTGGGGCTCGACGACGGCGAGGTGGCAAACCGCCTGCGCGACTACCACAACCGCTTCGTCGCCAACTGATGCCTTAGGGCACTTACGGGCGGGCGGAATCCCGCCGTAACCTGACGCCATGACCCAGTTGGGGCCGCCTCCGGTGCCGGTTGTCGCAGGTCACCGCCGGGGTGGCCCACGGGGTCCGGTATTCCTCGGCGCCAACCTGGCGGTGCTGAGCTGGCTGGCCGTCGCCGTGGTGCTGCTGATCGCGCACCGGGTCCTGGCGCAACCGATGTGGCTGCCGGTGCACGCCCTGCTGCTCGGCGCCGCCAGCACGGCGATCGTGACCTGGTCGGGGCACTTCACCACCACGCTGTGCCGGGTGCCCGATCCGCCGCAGTGGCGCCTGGTGGCCAAGCTGGGCGTGCTCAACATCGCGGCGATCGCCAGCGTGCTCGGCGTCATCACCGGCGCCGAGTTCCTGACCGGGATCGGCGGTGCAGGCGTCGCCCTGCTCGCGGTTGCCCACGGCGGCGAGTTGCTCGCGATGAAGAGATCCGCACTGTCGGCGCGCTTCGACTACCTGGTGGGCTTCTACGTGGCCGCCGCGGCGGCCCTGCTGGCCGGTTCGGCGGCGGGTGCTGCGATGGCCTTCGGCATCCCCCGTTGGTATGAGTCACTGTGGATCACCCACGTGCATGTGATGCTCTACGGCTGGATCGGCCTGACGGTGCTGGGAACACTGTTCACCCTGTGGCCCACCACGATCCGGGAGAAGATCAGCGAGCGTAACGCCGCGATGGCGCGGCGCGCCCTGCCGACACTGGCGGCCGCCCTGATCGTCGTTGCGGCCGGGCTGCTCGGCGGCAGCCCGATGCTGACCGCCACCGGGCTGCTCGGCTATGCGGCCGGAGTCGTGCTGTGCATCGCCGGGCTGTGGCCGGGCCGCGGCTTCACCGGGCCCGCGGCGTGGATGCTGGCCGGCGCGACGGCCTGGCTCGGTGTCGCCGCGGTGATCGAGGCGGGCGTGCTGATCGCAGGCCGGTCGCTGGACCTGCTGCCCGGCTTCGTGGAGAGCCCCCTGCTGCCGATGCTGGCGGTCGGATTCGTCGCCCAGATCCTGTTGGGCGCGTTGAGCCAGCTGCTGCCGATCCTGGTGGCCCACGGCCCGACGATCCGTAAAGCGGTGATGGGCTACCTGGACCAGGGCTGGCAGGTGCGGGTTTGCGCGATCAACCTCGCCGTACCGCTGGTCGCCGGGCCGTGGCCGGCGCCGCTGCCGCTGATCGGCTGGGTGCTGGCCGCGGTCGCGGTCGCCGGCTTCGTCCTGCTGGCACTGCGGCTCGCGCTGCCCGTGGCGCTGCGCGGTCCGCTGGACGCCGACGCGATCCCGCCGCACCCGCGCGCCGTCACGGGGCTGGTTGCCGGGGCCGCCGCGGCTGCGCTCGCGGTCGCGCTGGCATGGGGAACGGGCGCCCCGGCGCCCCCGGCGGCCGCCGGTGTCGTCGGTGCGGCACGCACAGTCGAGCTCCGGCTCGACAACATGCGGTTCTCCCCGGACGTGATCGACGTCCCGGCCGGGGATCGCCTGGTGCTGCGGGTCACCAACGACGACGGGCTGCCGCACGACGTGCACGTCGACACCGGCGAGCGCACCCCCCGGCTCAGCCGCGGTCAGACCGCTGTCCTGGATCTCGGCGCGGTGCACCGGGACCGGGACGTCTGGTGCGATGTGCCCGGCCACCGGTCCGCCGGGATGACGATGCGGATCCACGCCGTCGGCGCCGCCCCGCGGCATCAGCACCCCGATGCCGGATCGCCCGCTGCCCCCGACATGATGGCCCCGGCGCCCACGCCCCTGGACCTGGCCGCCGACCCGTCGCCGGGGTGGGCACCGTATGACGCGGCGCTGGCCGCTGCGACCCCGGGTGTGCATCGCGTGGAATTGCGCGCCGTGGACCGCGAACTGGAGATCGCGCCCGGCCGCCGCGAGATCCGCTGGACCTTCGCGGGCACGGAGCCCGCACCCACCCTGCGCGGCCGGGTCGGCGACACCTTTGAGATCACCGTGATCAACGACGCGCAGATGGGCCACGGAATCGACTTTCACGCCGGCGCGCTGGCCCCCGATCAGCCGATGCGCACCCTGGCGCCGGGGGAGCGGCTGGTGTACCGGTTCACGGCGCACCGGGCCGGTGCCTGGCTGTACCACTGCAGCACCCCGCCGATGTCCCTGCACATGGCCAACGGCATGTACGGAGCGGTGATCATCGACCCGCCGGGGTTGCCCGCGGTGGACCGGGAATACGTGCTGGTGGGTGCGCAACTCTATGCCGGCGCACCGGATTCCGGCACCAAGCCCGCCGCGATCCGCGCCGGCCGGCCGGACGGCTGGATGTTCAACGGCACCGCGGGCCAGTACCTGCACGCCCCGCTGCGGGCGCGTACCGGCGAGCGGGTGCGCATCTGGGTGGTCAACGCCGGGCCCGGAGATGCGATCGCGTTCCACGTCGTCGGTTCGCAGTTCGACACCGTCTACAAGGAGGGCGCCTGGCTGCTGCGGCATGAACCCTCCGGTTCGGCCCCGGCGGGGGGTGCGCAGGTCTTGGACCTGGCACCGGCCCAGGGCGGCTTCGTCGAGCTCAGCTTCGGCGAACCGGGTCACTATCCGTTCATGGACCACGACATGCGGCATGCCGAGAACGGGGCCCACGGCATCGTCGAGGTCTCCGGCTAGCGAAGGTCGACACCCTTTTCGACCCTTTTCGCCGCTGTCCACGGGGATGCGGGCCGACACGCGCACCGCCGAGCACCGCGGCCGCAGGGCCAGCGGCGTGAGCGCTGGCATAATGAGATCAGCGTCACAAGGAGGCTCGCATGGGCCAGCTGCCAGGGATTACCGGTCCGCAGGTCGCCCTGGAACCTGTGCAGCTGATCGGGCAGGACGGCGCGCCCACCGGCGAGCGTCGCTACAGCCCAGAACTGCCCGAGACGACGCTGGCCCGGCTCTACGAGCTGATGATGCTGACCCGTGCGATCGACACCGAGCTGGTCAATCTGCAACGCCAGGGCGAGCTGGGGCTCTACGCGTCGTGTCGCGGCCAGGAGGCGGCCCAAGTCGGCGCGGTCGCCTGCCTGCGCGACACCGACTGGCTGTTTCCGCAGTACCGGGAGCTGGGAGTCTTCCTCACCCGGGGAATCCCGCCATGGCATGTCGCGGCCTCCTGGCGTGGAACCTGGAACGGCGGACTGGATTTCACCGCGAAACGCTGCGCCCCGATCGCGGTGCCGATCGGCACCCAGGCGCCGCACGCGGTGGGCGCGGCGATGGCCGCCCGACTGCTGCACGAGGACTCGGTCACCGTCGCCTTCGCCGGCGACGGTGCCACCAGCGAAGGAGACATGCACGAGGCACTGAACTTCGCCGCGGTGTTCGCCGCCCCGTGCGTGTTCTACGTGCAGAACAACCAGTGGGCGATCTCCGTGCCGCTGCGCAAGCAGACCGCCGCCACGTCCCTGGCGCACAAGGCGATCGGGTACGGCATGCCGGGCATCCGGGTCGACGGAAACGATCCGCTGGCCTGCTATGCGGTGATGGCGCAGGCAGCCCAACGAGCGCGCAACGGTGACGGACCGACCCTCATCGAGGCCGTCACCTACCGGCTGGGCCCGCACACCACCTCAGACGATCCGACGCGTTACCGCAGCACCGCCGAACTCGACCAGTGGACGGCGCTCGACCCGCTCCCGCGCTATCGCAGCTACCTGCGCAATATCGGCGTGTGGTCGCAGCGCCTGCAGGATCGGGTTGAGGACACCGCCGAGCGCGCGCGCACCGAACTGCGCGAGGCCACCGTCGGCGCCCCCGACGCCGACATCGACGAGGTGTTCACCGCCGTCTACGCCGAGATCACCCCAGACCTGCGGCAGCAGCGCGCGGCGCTGCGCGCCGAGTTGGACAGGGGGCGCCAGTGACCCGGATTCTCGAACCCGCTTCGCGGGCCGCTACCGGGTCCGCCGCAAGCCACCCGGAGCGGCCCGCACCTACCGGCGAGCTGACCATGGTGGCCGCGCTCAACCGGGCACTGCGCGACGCGATGGACGCCGACCCCAAGGTCCTGGTCTTCGGCACCGATGTCGGCGTGCAGGGCGGGGTGTTCCGGGTGACCGAAGGGCTGACCGAAACCTTCGGGGAGCAACGGTGTTTCGATACACCGCTGGCTGAGTCGGCGGGGATCGGCATCGCCATCGGGCTGGCCATCCGCGGATTCGTCCCCGTCCCGGAGATTCAGTTCGACGGATTCAGCTACCCGGCGCTGGATCAGGTGGTCAGTCACCTGGCCAAGTACCGGACCCGGACCCGCGGTGCACTGTCGATGCCGGTCACCGTTCGCATCCCGTCCTTCGGGGGAATCGGCGCGGCCGAGCACCATTCGGAATCCACCGAAACCTATTGGGCGCACACCGCCGGCCTCAAGGTGGTGGTGCCGTCCGACCCCTCCGACGCCTATTGGCTGCTGCGCCATGCCATCGCCGCGCCCGACCCGGTGATGTTTCTGGAGCCGAAGCGGCGGTACTGGGCTCGGGGCCCGGTCGACACCGCGCACCCGGCGCCGGGCATCGGCAGCGCCGCGGTGCGCCGGCCCGGCGCTGACGTCACGGTGCTCACCTACGGCGGTGGGGTGGCCACCGCGCTGTCGGCGGCCGATATCGCGGCGCACCACCAGGGGTGGAGCCTGGAGGTGGTCGACCTGCGCTGCCTGGCCCCGCTGGACTTCGACACCGTCGCGGCGTCGGTGCGGCGCACCGGGCGATGCGTGGTGCTGCACGAGGGGCCGCGCAGCCTCGGTTACGGTGCCGAGCTGGCCGCGCGCCTGCAGCAGGAGCTGTTCTACGAGTTGGAGGCACCGGTGTTGCGTGCCACCGGTTTTGACACTCCGTATCCGCCGGCCCGGCTGGAGCGCCTGTGGCTGCCCGGCCCCGACCGCCTCCTGGACTGCGTCCAGCAGGTCCTGGAGGCGCCATGAAACCTGACACGGTCGCGACCTTCACCGTGCCCGACCTCGGCGAGGGGCTCGAAGAGGTGACGGTGACCAGCTGGAACGTCGCAGTCGGCGAGGTGATCGAACTCAACCAGACCTTGTGCTCGGTGGAGACGGCCAAAGCCGAAGTGGAGATCCCCAGCCCGTATGCCGGCCGGGTCGTGGAACTCGGCGGTGCGGTCGGCGACATGCTGGCGGTCGGGGCACCGCTGGTGCGCATCGACACCGGCGCGGCGGCCCCGCAGCCCGCGCCCGCCGGCCGAACCCCGGTGCTGGTCGGCTACGGCGCCGACGACACCTTCGACACCAGTACCCGCGCCTGCACCTCCACGACCGGGCGGCCCAAGGCCAAACCGGGTGCCCGCAAGCTGGCCGCCGAGTTGGGCGTCGACCTCAGCGCGGTACCGCCCGGCCCGGGCGGCGTGATCACCGCCGACGGTGTGCGCGCCGCCGTCGGGCAGTCGGCACTCGAGGACGAACTTCGTTCACCGAGCCCGGTACAGGCGGCCATGGCCGAGCGGATGGCCCTGTCGCGCAGCACGATTCCCGACGCACATGCCCGCGTGCACGTGGATGCCGCCAACCTGCTGGCGTTACGGGATCGGCTTGCCGCCGCGGGCGGCGCCGAGATCACCCCGTTCGTGTTGATCCTGCGCCTGCTGATCGTCGCTTTGACCCGCCACCCGGTACTCAACGCGACCTGGGTGCAAGCGCCCGACGGCCCAAAGATCCGCACGCACCGCGCGGTGCACCTGGGCTTCGGGGTGGCCACCGACCGCGGACTGCTGGTCCCGGTGATCTTCGACGCGCACCGCAAGACCACGCGCGAGCTCGCCGCCGAGGTGGCCCGGCTGATCGCCGGGGCCCGGGCCGGCACGCTGCGGCCGGCCGAACTGCAGGGGGCGACGTTCACGGTGTCCAACTTCGGCGCGCTCGGCCTCGACGACGGGGTTCCGGTGATCAACTACCCCGAAGCCGCCGTCGTGGGAATCGGTGCGGTGAAACCGCGGCCGGTCGCGGTCGGCGACAGTGTCGCCGTGCGGCCGCAGCTGAGCGTGACATGCGCGTTTGACCATCGGATCGCCGACGGCGCGCAGGCCGCCCAATTGCTCTGTGCGCTGCGCGATCTGATCGAGCAGCCCGAGATCGCGCTGCTGGACCTCTAGGCGGGCGCGGCTACCTGCGCCGGGCCGCTGCCAACCGCGCGGCGAACTCCGGGGACTCCACGGTGGCCGCCTGGGGGCCGAGCTCGGACTTCTTGGCGAACTCGTGCTGCTCGCCTTCGACGGCACCGGGGCTGGCGGTGGCCCGCATGGTGGCCTTGGTCGCCAGGACCACCTGCCGGGGCGCCGAGGCGGGCCCAGCGGCCAGCGCCAAAGCGGCGGCCACCGGGTCGTCGTCGAGCTGCAGGGCCAAGCCGTGGCGCACCGCGGCCTGGGCGTCGAACCGCATGCCGAACAACAACGCGGCCCGGGCCACCTGGGGGCCCACCGCGCGATGCAGCATCCAGGTCGCGCCGCCGCCGGGATGCAGACCCAATTGCTGGAAGCGGGTGTCGAACACCGCCGCGGGTCCGGCGATGCGGACGTCGGCGGCCAGCGCCAGGTTCAGGCCCGCTCCCACAGCGGCGCCGTTGACCGCGGCGATTGTGGGCAGCGTGCACTGGGCGACCGCCATGAAACCGTCGTAGAGCGCCAACAGCCCGTCCTCGGTCGCCGCACCCAGGGCCGACAGGTCGGCTCCGGCGCAGAACGCCCGCCCTGCCCCGGTGACCACCACGGCATGGACCCCGGAGTCGGCTTCGGCCCGCTCGACGGCGGCCCGCAGCTGCGCTGACATGGCGCCGGTGACGGCGTTACGCCGGTCCGGATCGTTGACCGTGATCAGCGCCACGCGGTCGGCGACGCTGTATAAGACGAGGTCGGGGCGGGTCATGGGCCGATACGGTGGTCGCGCCGGATCAGGGGATGAGCGCGACGACCACTGCGGACAGCGCCACCAGTCCGATCATGAAGAAGGTGAAGAGCATGATCGTACGTTCGTGGCTCATTGGCCTGCCTTTCCAGATCGCGGCGACTTCGGGGGTATTTTCGCCGTTGGGTGACACCATGTCATGTCGTTCGGACTTCTGGTGCTTCACCCCGGCCTACGCGCCCCCGGCAGGACTCGAACCTGCGACCACAAGATTAGAAGTCATGTGCTCTATCCACCTGAGCTACGGAGGCAATACCGGCCCAGTTTATCCGCTGGTCACCGGGGCTTGGAGCCGGCCGAGCGCGCCGCGGGGCTGCGCTGCCAATTGAACCGGCCAACACGGTATTTGGATCGGACGGCGAGGCTGCGGATCTGCGCCAATCGGCACCCGTCGCCGTCAGCCGGCATTTAGCGTTGAATAGTGCCCGTGACGTGTGTGAATCAGCAGGAGTGTGCGGTGACGGCCGCCTCGGTTTGTCGAGCAGGGCGGCGCGGAGCGTCGGAGGGGGTGGCGCGGCGTGGGTGAGCGCGTCGACGCCGCGGGCCTGCCCACCGAACTCGGGCCGCTGGACTACCTGCTGCACCGCGGTGAGGCCAACCCGCGCACCCGCTCGGGGATCATGGGCGTGGAGCTGCTCGACACCACCCCGGACTGGGATCGGTTCCGGAACCTGTTCGAAAGCGTCTCCCGCACAGTCCTGCGACTGCGCCAGAAGGTGGTGGTGCCCACCCTGCCGACCGCTGCCCCGCGCTGGGTGGTGGATCCGGATTTCAACCTCGACTATCACGTCCGGCGGCTCCGGGTGCCCGAGCCCGACGGCTTACGTCAGGTGCTCGACATGGCCGAGGTGTCGTTGCAGTCACCGATGGACCTCCAGCGCCCGCTGTGGTCGGCCACGCTGGTGGAAGGTCTGACCGGCGGCCGGGCCGCGACCATCATGCATCTGAGCCACGCGGTCACCGACGGTGTCGGGGGTGCCGCGATGTTCGGCAGGATCTATGACCTGGAACGCAATCCGCCGGCCCGGCCGATGCCGCCGCAGCCGGTTCCGGAAGATCTGTCGGCCAACGACCTGATGCGTGACGGCATCACCCATCTGCCGCTGTCGCTGCTCGGCGGCACCCGCGACGCGCTGGCGGGGGCGCTGTCGATGGCCACCCGCACGGTGCGCGACCCGTTGTCGGCGGTCACCGGCGCCATCTCCTACGCCCGTTCCGGAGCGCGCGTGGTGCGGCAGGCGGCCGAACCCTCCCCGCTGCTGCGCCGGCGCAGTCTGGGCAGCCGGACCGAGGCCATCGACATGCGTCTGGCCGACCTGCATCGCGCGGCCAAGGCCGGCGGCGGGTCCATCAACGACGCGTATCTGGCAGCGCTGTCGGGTGCGCTGGGCAGATACCACCGGGCGCTGGGGGTGCCGATCGCCGCCTTGCCGATGGCGATCCCGGTGAACCTGCGCGCCGAGGAGGACCCAGCCGGGGGCAATCGGTTCACCGGGGTGAACTTGGCCGCCCCGATCGGGGTTGCCGACCCGGTCGAGCGGATCAAACGGGTCCGGGCCCAGATGATCGAACGTCGTGACGAGCCGGCGATGGGCATCCTGGACTCCATCGCGCCGCTGATCAGCGCCTTTCCTGACCCGGTGCTGGAAAGGATGTCCGAGTCGGTGGTCAACGCCGATGTGCAGGCCAGCAATGTGGCGTTCTATCCCGGCGAGACCTATATCGCGGGGGCAAAGGTGCTGCGGCACTACGGAATTGGTCCGTTGCCGGGTATCGCGATGATGGTGGTGCTGATCTCGCGCGGCGGCGAGTGCACGGTTACGGTCCGCTATGACCGCGCCGCGGTCCGCGACGAGAAGTTGTTCGCCGCCTGCCTGGTGCAGGGCTTCGACGAGGTGCTGGCGCTGGCCGGCGACCCGGCGCCGCACTGTGTTCCGGCGTCATTCGAGCTGGGCGGCCAGGCATGAGCGACAGTGCGAAGTCCCGGCCGCCGCGCGACATGCGGCTGCCCGGCTCGGTGGCTGAGATAGCCGCCAGTCCGCCGGGCCCCAAGATCGGGGCGTTCTTCGACCTCGACGGCACCCTGGTGGCCGGCTTCACCGCCGTGATCCTCACCAGGGAGCGGGTGCGCAGCCGCGACATGGGGCTGGGGGAGTTGTTCGGCATGATCCAGGCCGGGCTCAACCACCAGCTCGGCCGTATCGAGTTCGAGCAACTCATCACCACGGCGTCGGCGGCGCTGCGCGGGCGCTCGATCAGCGACCTCGACGAAATCGGCGAGCGGCTGTTCGTCCAGAAGATCGCCAAGCGCATCTATCCCGAGATGCGCGAACTGGTGCGGGCCCACCTCGCGCGCGGGCACACGGTGGTGTTGAGTTCGTCGGCGCTGACCATTCAGGTGCAACCGGTGGCCCGTTTCCTGGGCATCACCAACACCCTCACGAACGAGTTCGTGACCGACGAGAACGGCGTGCTCACCGGCGAAGTGGTCAGGCCGATCCTGTGGGGACCCGGCAAAGCCGCGGCGGTACAGAAGTTCGCCGCCGAGCACGACATCGACCTGCAGGACAGTTACTTCTATGCCGACGGGGACGAGGACGTCGCGCTGATGCACCTGGTCGGAAATCCCCGGCCCACCAACCCCGAGGGCAAGATGGCCGCCGTCGCCCGCAAGCGGGGCTGGCCGATCCTGCGGTTCAGCAGCCGCGGCAGCGGCGTGGTGGGCCGGCTGCGCAATCTCGCCGGGATCGGTTCGATCCTCCCGGTGGGGGCGGGGGCGGTCGGGCTGGGTCTGCTCAGTGGCAGCCGCCGCCGGGGCGTCAACTTCTTCACCACCGTGTTCCCGCAGGTGCTGTTGGGCCTCAACGGCGTGCAGCTCAACGTCATCGGCAAGGAGAACCTCACCGCCCAGCGGCCGGCGGTGTTCATCTTCAACCACCGCAATCAGGTCGATCCGGTGATCACCGCCGCACTGGTCCGCGACAACTGGATCAGCGTCGGCAAGCGGGAACTGGAGAAGGACCCGATCGCCGGACCGCTGGGCAAGCTGACCGAGATGGTGTTCATCGACCGCGACGACGCGGCGGCGGCCGTGGAGTCGTTGCATCAGGTCGAGGAGCGCGCCAAGCGTGGTCTGTCGGTGATGATCGCCCCCGAGGGAACCCGGGTCGACACCACCGGGGTGGGTCCGTTCAAGAAGGGGCCGTTCCGGCTGGCGATGGCGGCCGGGCTCCCGATCGTGCCGATCGTCATCCGCAACGCCGAGGTGGTCGCGGCCCGGGACTCGATGAGTGCCCACCCGGGCACCGTCGACGTCGCGGTGTTCCCGCCGATCTCCGTCGCGGACTGGACCCTCGACACGCTGCCCGAGCGGATCGCCGAGGTTCGCCAGCTGTATCTGGACACCCTCGCGCACTGGCCGGACGACGGGCTGCCGCCGGCCCCCGAACCGTCGGCGCCCACCGCGCCCGCGAAGAAGGCGCCCGCGAAGAAGGCGCCCGCGAAGAAGGCGCCCGCGAAGAAGGCGCCGGCCAAGAAGGCCGCCGCGAAGAAGGTGCCGGCCAAGAAGGCCGCCGCCAAGAAAGCGCCGGCCAAGAAGGCACCCGCCAAGGAAGCACCCGATAACCAGCCGCCGACTCCGAAGGGGGACCTGTGACGACATCGCCGGCCACGCCGCCCCCGGAGTCGGCGAGCGCCGACACGCTGGTCCTGGCATACGTGTCGTCGCCGGTGGAGGCCGATCTCATCCACGAGTGGCTGGAACGCTACCGCGACGGCCGGCCCGGCGTCCGCGTCGAACTTTTGGAGCTCGACCCCGCACAGCGCTCCGGCGGGGCCATGGCCCGGCTGGTCGGGCACCTTCAACATGACGAACGGCGGTCGATCCTGCCGGTGCGGGTGTTCTGGATGCCACGTGCCGAAGCCTCCGCCCTCAAGCGGGTGGCCGCGTTGCTGCCCGGCCGCAATCCCTACCGGCCCAGCGAACGCCAACAGCGGCAGATCCTGCGCACCGAGGCGTCGCTGGCCCGGGTGGTCGTCGGTGAACCCGCCAGCGTCGCCGAGCTGCGCAGCCAGTGGGCCGAGCACACCGTCGGTGAGCATCCCCGCGACTTCGCGCACTTCGTCACCCGCCGTGCGAAGCTGGCCCTGGCGCGCGCCGAGAACCGGATCCTGGGGCCGCAATACAAGTCGCCGCGACTGGTCAAACCCGAGATTTTGGCGTCCGCGCGCTTCCGGGAGGGTTTGGAGGCCATACCCGGCGCCAGCCTCGATGAGGCCGGCAAGATGCTCGATGAGCTCTCCACCGGGTGGAGCCGGGTGTCGGTGGACCTGGTCGCGGTGCTGACCCGGCTGCTCAGCCGCGGTTTCGACCCGCAGATCGACTACGACGAGTATCAGGTGGCGGCGCTGCGGACCGCGCTGGAGAACCACCCCGCGGTGCTGCTGTTCTCCCACCGGTCCTACATCGACGGGGCGGTCATGCCGGTTGCCATGCAGGAGAACCGACTGCCGCCCGTCCACGTCTTTGCCGGCATCAACCTGTCGTTCGGCCTGATGGGGCCGTTGCTGCGCCGCGCCGGGGTGATCTTCATCCGGCGCAATATTGGCAACAACCCGCTCTACAAGTACGTGCTCAAGGAGTACGTCGGCTACGTCATGGAGAAACGGTTCAACCTGAGCTGGTCCATCGAGGGAACCCGGTCGCGCACCGGCAAGATGCTGCCCCCCAAGCTCGGGCTGATGACCTACGTGGCCGACGCTTACCTGGACGAGCGCACCGAGGACGTGCTGCTGCAGGGCGTGTCGATCAGCTTCGACCAGCTGCACGAGACCGACGAGTACGCCGCCTACGCCCGCGGCGGGGAGAAGACCCCGGAGGGCGTGCGCTGGCTCTACCGGTTCATCAAGGCACAGGGCGAACGCAACTACGGCAAGATCCACGTGCGGTTCCCCGAGGCCGTATCGATGCGCCAGTACCTCGGCGCCCCCGACAGTGCCGCGGCCACCGATCCCGACGCCAAGCGGCTGGCCATGCAGAAGATGGCGATCGAGGTGGCCTGGCGGATCCAGCGCGTCACCCCGATCAGCGCCACCGGCCTGGTGTCGGCCCTGCTGCTGACCACGCACGGGCTGGCGCTGACGCTGGACCAGATCCACCATTCGCTGCAGGCCGGGCTGGACTACCTGGAACGCAAGCAGACCCCGATCTCCACCAGTGCGTTGCGGTTGCGCAGCCGCGACGGGGTGCGCGCGGCCGTCGACGCGATGTCCAACGGGCATCCGGTCACCCGCGTCGACGGTGGACGTGAGTCGGTGTGGCGGATCGCGCCGGAAGACGAACACGCGGCATCGTTCTACCGCAACTCGGTGATCCACGCCTTCCTGGAGACCTCGATCGTCGAGCTGGCCCTGGCCCACGCCGGCAGCAGCGACGGCGACCGGCTGGACGCGTTCTGGACCCAGGCGATGCGGCTGCGGGACCTGCTCAAGTTCGACTTCTACTTCGCCGATTCGGCGGCGTTCCGGGAGAACCTCGCCGAGGAGATGTCGTGGTTCGGCGACTGGCAGACCCGCGTCGCCGCCGGCAGCGCCGAGATCGACAAGATCCTGTCCGAGAAGACCCCGGTGACCTCCGACGTGATGTTGCGGGTGTTCTTCGAGTCCTACGCGATCATCGCCGACGTGCTGTGCGACGCACCGGCCGACGTCGGTGAGAACGAGCTGATCCAGATGGCATTGGGCGTCGGCCGCCAGTATGTGGCGCAGGGGCGCGTGCGCAGCAGCGAGTCCGTGTCCACGCTGCTGTTCGCCACCGCCTGCCAGGTGGTCGCCGATCAGGGTCTGTTGGAGCCCGCGCCGGACCTGGCCGACCGCCGCAGGGCGTTCCGGGCCGAGCTGCGCCAGATCCTGCACGACTCCGACCGCATCGCCGACATCGCCCGGGATGCGTTTGCCGCCCGGGACATGGAGGTGCGGCGGCATTGGCGGGGAGTCGGCGGAGGCTGAGCAGGTAGCCGCCGGTGCCGCGTTCCGCCTGGTATGCAACGCGGCGGGCGCGCACCATACTCTGGAAGCCATGACGGCGATTTCGGCCATCCGCGGCCGCGCGGCGACCCTGGTGCCGATGCTGTCCGGACTGGCACTGTTGGCCGGCGGCACCGCCGCGGGAATCGGGGCGCTGTCGCTGACCGATGCGCTGACGGCCACAGGCCTGCCCGACCCGGGACCGGTGACCACCCTGGGGCTGCCCTTCGTGCGGGCGGTCGGCGAGTTCGCCGCCGCGCTGGCGGTCGGATCATTCCTGCTCGCGGCGTTTCTGGTGCCGCCGCAGAAAAGCGGCGTGCTCGACGTCGCCGGCTATCGCGCGCTGCGGTTGGGCACCGTCGCGTCGGGCACCTGGGCGGTCTGCGCGGCGCTGCTCGTTCCCCTGACCATCTCCGACGTCTCCGGCCACCGGCTTTCGCAGCTGCTGGAACCGTCGACTGTGTGGTCGCTGGCGGGTCTGCTCGACACCGCGTCGGCCTGGCGCTGGACGGCCTTTTTGGCGGCGCTGCTCACCCTGGTGAGCCTGCCGGTGCTGCGCTGGTCGTGGACCCCGGTGCTGCTGGCCGGATCGCTGCTGACCCTGCTGCCGTTGGGGTTGACCGGTCACTCAGCGGCCGGCGGCTCGCACGACCTGGCCACCAACAGCCTGCTCATCCACCTGATCGCTGCGGGCCTGTGGGCCGGCGGGCTGCTGGCGCTGCTGGTCCACGCGCTGCGCGGCGGCGAGCACGCCGACTTGGCGGCACGGCGGTTCTCCACGGTGGCGCTGTGGTGTTTCGTGGCGATGGGCCTGTCGGGGATGCTCAACGCATTGGTGCGGGTGACCCCCACGGAGCTGCTCACCACCCCATACGGCCGGTTGGTGACGGCCAAGTTCGTGGCCCTGTGCGCGCTGGGCGTCATCGGAGTCTGGCAGCGGCGCCGCGGCGTGGCGGCGCTGCAGGAAGACCCGGACCAGCGCGCTCCGCTGATCCGGTTGGCGCTGACGGAGGCGGTGGTCTTCGCGGTCACGTTCGGGATCGCGGTCGGGCTGGGCCGCACCCCGCCCCCGCCGCCGGCGGTGCTCGACCCGTCGATCCCAATGGTCAAGATCGGCTACGACTTCGCCGGTCCGCCGACCGTGGCGCGCATCCTGTTCGACTGGCGTTTCGACGTGGTGTTCGGCACGGCCGCGCTGGTGCTGGCGGGCGTGTACCTGGCCGGAGTGCTGCGGCTACGCCGGCGCGGCGACGCCTGGCCCGCGGGCCGCACCACCGCCTGGATGCTGGGCTGTGCGACGCTGCTGTTCGCCACCTCGTCGGGCACCGGCCGCTACATGCCGGCGATGTTCAGCATGCACATGGTCGTGCACATGCTGCTGTCGATGCTGGTACCGATCCTGCTGGTGCTGGGCGGGCCCACCACGCTGGCGTTGCGGGCGCTACCGGTCGCCGGACGCGGCGAGCCCCCCGGAATGCGGGAGTGGCTGCTGACTGCGCTGCACAGCCGGATCTCGCGGTTTTTCACCAACCCGATCATCGCGGGGGTCATCTTCGTCGTCGGCTTCTACGGGCTGTACTTCAGCAGCCTGTTCGACTCGATCGTCGGCAGCCACGCCGGGCACCTGGCGATGAACGTGCACTTTCTGCTCAGCGGCTATCTCTTCTACTGGGTGGTGATCGGTGTGGATCCGACGCCCCGGCCCATCTCACCGCTGGCGAAACTGGCGGTGGTGTTCGCCTCGCTGCCGCTGCACGGCTTTTTCGGGGTCTTCCTGATGGGCATGCACAAAGTGCTGGGGGAGTGGTTCTACGGTTCCCTGGGTTTGCCCTGGCACACCGACCTGGCCGGCGACCAGCATCTCGGGGGCGGGATCACCTGGGCGGCAGGGGAGCTGCCGCTGCTGATGGTGATGATCGCGCTGTTGGTGCAGTGGCATCGCAGTGATCGCCGCACCGCGAAGCGGCTGGACCGCGCCGCCGCCCGCGACGACGACGCCGAACTGGCCGCCTATAACGCGATGCTGGCTGAGATGTCCCGCCACGACGGCACAGTGCAGCGCTGAGCCCAGGGCGGCGACCCGCTGCGCCCGGCTTCGCCGCGCTGGCGATCGCCTGAGCCCAAGGCGGCGACCCGCTGCGCCCGGCTTCGCCGCGCTGGCGATCGCCTGAGCCCAAGGCGGCGACCCGCCTAGGTCCGCCCGGCTACCACAAGCACCGCCGCGCGCACCCGGTCGGCGAGGGCCTGCGCCGAGGAGGTGTCGAGCTTGCCGTCCAGGTGCAGGAAGGCCAGGCCGTGCACCAGCCCCCAGACAGCGATGGCCATCGCCTCCGGGTCGGAGGTGGGAAAAACCTGCTGCACCATCGAGTTCAGGCAGTCCTGGATCGCCGTCACCGCCGCCGACCGCTCCGGGTGGGTCGGGTCGCACTTCTCGGCGAACATCACCCGGAAGAGCCCGGGGCGGTTCACGGCGAACTGGACGTAGGCGATCGCGATCGCGGCGAGATCGTCGGCCGTCTTCGGCTCGGGATGTGCGGCGACCAGGTCGGCCGCCAGCTCCTGATAGCCGACGGCGGCGATCGCCGACAGCAGCGCGTTGCGGTCGGCGAAGTGCCGGTAGGGCGCGGCAGTCGACACCCCGGCGCGGCGGGCCGTGGCCCGCAGCGACAGTTCCGCGGCGCCGTTTTCCTCAAGGAGATCCATAGCTGCGCGTAACAGGGTTCCGGGCAGGTCACCGTGGTGATAGGCCTTGGTCGACGGTGACATCTGTGACTACCCCGTGTTGACGCCGCTTACATGAGTTCTTAACGTTAGCAGCGTCCGCGTGTAAGCGTCGCTCACATAAGGCGCTGGGCGGCGTTTACCGAAGGGGACCGTGCCGTGAGCTCACCGCGAACGATCGTGATCACCGGCGCCAGCGACGGCATCGGGGCCGTCGCAGCGCGCGCATTGGCCGGACCGGAGGTCAACCTCGTCATCGCCGGCCGTTCGGCCCAGAAGTTGGCGCCGGTCGCCGCCGATACCGGTGCTACCGCATTCACCGCTGATTTCGCCGATCTGAACCAGGTGCGCGCCCTGGCCGAACAGATCCGCGAGCAGGCCGGCTCCATCGACGTCCTGCTGAACAACGCGGGCGGAACCTTCGCCCCGCGTCTGCGTACTGCCCAGGACCATGAACCGAACTTCGGTATCAACCACCTCGCGCCGTTCCTGCTGACCAACCTGCTGCGCGATCGGCTGGCCGCATCCGGTGGCGCCTTGGTGCTCAACACTTCCAGCATCGGCAACCGGTTGGGACACGTCGACCTCGATGACCTGGACTACCGGCGCCGGCGTGCCTTCGAGGGGCGGGCCTACGGGACAAGCAAGCTGATGAACATCCTGTTCACCCGCGGTATCGCGCAGCGCTGGGCTGATGACGGGATCGTCTCGGCGGCGGTGCACCCCGGCCCGGTCGCGTCCAGCTTCGGTCGCGACTCATGGTTTGTCGGGCTGCTCTATCGCACTCCGCTGCGCCACCTGGCGACCATCACCCCGGCTCAGGGGGCCGCGCCGTTGATCGAACTGGCCAACCGCGGCGCCGACCCGGAGATCAACGGCGTCTACTTCGACCGGCACCGTGCGCATGGCCGGGAGAATCGGCAAGCCAGCGACCCCAAGCTCATCGACGGGCTATGGACCATCTCCGCCGAGCTGGTCGGGCTGGACTGATCGCCACGGCTGGTGGCCGAAGCGGTCGACGTGCACCACGTCCTCGATCGGTGGACGCTGGGTCGGGCCGTATCGCCCCCGCGCCCAGCCGATCGGGATGATGCACACCGGCACCATCTCGGGCGGCAGCTCCAGCACGCGGCGGGTGTGGCGGACTAACGACACGGGCAGCGTCTGCAGGGAGGCGCCCAGGCCCACGGCGCGGCACGCCAGAAGCAGGTTCTGCACCGCGGGATAGACCGAACCGTAGAACGACGAGACCGAGATCTGCGGCCAGCCCACCGGCCGGTGGCGCAGGTTGCGCCGGTAGCAGGCCACCACGAGGGTCGGCAGCTCGTGGAAGTGTTCACGTTGCCATTCGGACACCCGCAACTGGCGTTGCGTCGGCTCATCGGTGGCAGCGCGCCTGGCAAACCACCCGAACAGCGTGAACATTCGTTGGTAGCTGCGCACCAGGCGTCGCTTCTGCTCGGGGTCGTTGACGACGACAAACGCCCAATCTTGACTGTTCGAGCTGGTAGGAGCCTTCAGTGCGAGCGCCAGCACCTCGCGCAGCAGTGCCTCGTCGACGGGGGCGAAGTGCAGCCGGCGGATTGCCCGTTGCGAGCGCATGGCCTCCGCGAGCGGCATGCTCAATCCCGCGAGTGCCTCGGGGGTGCCGGGGGGCGTGAAGGGGTCCGGGGTTGTGCTCATCGCTTCTCCTCGACGATCGCGTCAGCTTCCTGCTGCGTGGCCACCGACGGTCCTGACCCCGGCAGTCGTTTGCCGGCCACCTCCGGGGTGAACCACACCGTGATGGCCCCCACCATGCCCGCGCCCATCAACAGATACGCCGGCATCAGCACATTGCCGGTTCCCGCCACCAGCGTCTCGGCGACCAACGGTGTGGTGCCGCCGAACAGCGACACCGAAATGTTGAAGCCGATCGCCACCGCGAAGTACCGCACGGGGGAGGGGAACAGTGCGGGAAGGGTCGACGGCGTGGTGCTGTAGAAGCACAGCAGACCCAGCCCGATGAGCAGCACACCGAGCAGACGCAGCGGATAGCTGCCGCCCCGGCCGATCAACAAGAACGCCGGAACGGAGCCGACGATCAGCACAGCGCTGCCGGTCCACAGGATCGGCTTGCGGCCGATCCGGTCGGACAGCCTGGCCAGCGGCACCACCGCGATAAGCATCAGCACCAGCGTCACCACGATCATGCCCAGTCCGCGGCTGCCGCTGATCCGGCCGACCTGCTTGAAGTACGTCGGCAGGTAACCGGTGAGCAGGTAGTTGGTGACGTTTTCGGCCAGCACCAGGCCCACGCAGATCAGCAGACTTCTACGCAGTCCGAGCACCGTTCGCCAGGCCGGCGCGTTGCCGGGTCCGGTGTCTGCGTCGGCGTGCAACCGCTCGTAGACCGGTGACTCGTCGATGCGCAGTCGCATGTACAGCGCGACGGCGGCCAGCGGGACCCCCAGCAGGAACGGCACCCGCCAGCCCCACCGCAGCATCTCGGCCACCGGTAGCTGCGCCTTGAGGACGGCCACCACCGCCGCGCCCATCACGTAGCCGCCCAGGGTGCCCAAGGGCAGGAATCCGGTCAGCGCGCCGCGATCGCGATCCGGGGCGTGTTCGCTGATGTGGGTCATGGCGCCCACGTACTCGCCGCCGGTGGAGAACCCCTGCATGATGCGGGTGACCAGGAGCAGGATCGGCGCCCAGATCCCGATCTCCTCGAAGGGCGGCAGCAGACCCGTCACCGTCGTGCCGACCGCCATCAGTGTGACGGTCATGATCAACACCCGTTTGCGCCCGATCCGGTCACCCAGCGCGCCGAAGATGATGCCGCCGAAGGGCCGCACCGCGAAGGCCGCCGCCAGGGTTCCGAACGTGGCGATCAGACCGGCCGCGCTGGAGCTGTCGCCGGGGTAGAAAACCTGCGCGATCGTGGTGGCCGAAAAGCCGTAGATACCGAAGTCGTACCACTCCATGAAATTGCCGATGGCGGTGCCCGCGATCGAGCGCCGCATGGCTACCGGGTCCGCGACCCGGATATCGTCGCGCGCCCAGGTGCCGCGGCCCGTGTGTTCACCGCTGCCGGTTCGGCCCTTGGTACCCACCGCAAGCAACGTATACCAACTACCCGGCCCCGCCGCGGCAACGCCTGCCCGGCCGGTCGGGTGGCCTCTACCATGGCGAATATGCGCAGGCTGCCTGGCGTGCTGAGCGTGGCCGGCGCCGTCGCTGTCCTGACGGCCGGATGCTCGGTGACGTCGCCGGAACGGGGTCCGGGGGCCTCGTCGTCAGCGGTCGCACCGGCGGCGCCCACCGCACCGCCGGGGTCCTGGGCCGGCGCCGGGCCGCGCCCGCCGAAGAGATTCGCCGAGCCGCTGCCCGATGCGGCGGCGCTCCTTCAGGAGTCCAGCACCGCCACCGCGCAATCCGGCAGTGTGCACCTGTCGTTGTCGGTGATCGGTGAGATCGACACGATGGGCATCACGGCGCTCGATGCCGACGTGACCGAGCAACCGGCTCCGGCGGCCCGGGGCTACGCCAAGATCGGCTACCGGGGCGCGGCGGCCTATGTCGCCGTCGTGGTGTTCGGCGGCCGCCTCTACGTGTCGCAGGAGCAGGGCCGGTGGGTCGATTACGGGCCGGCCTCCAACTTCTATGACCCGGCGCGCATCCTGAGCCCGGACACCGGCCTGGCGGATCTGCTGACCGGCTTCGTGGACCCCGAGGTGGAGCAGCGCGAGATGCTCGGCGACGTGGCCACGGTCCGGATCACCGGCGGGGTCTCGGCCGACGCGGCGAAGGAGATCGTGCCCCAGCTGCAGGCCACCAAGCGGACTGCGTGCACGGCCTGGATCCAGGAGAACGACGCGCATCACCTGGTCGCACTCGAGCTGGCCTCGGGGGACGACGCCGCTGTGCAGCTGAGGTTCTCGGACTGGGGAGCGCCGGTGACCGTCGGGCAGCCGCCCACCTAGTTGGTGCGCGGCGTTATCCCCAGTTCGCTGTTCTTCCACAGATGGGCGGTGCGGGCGATCCCCGGCGGGGCTCGTTGTCGGCCCCGACCGGCCGAATGGGTGCAGCACCGGCGGGCTCGTCGGGTTCGCCGCAACCAGGAAGGAAGCACCCATGTTCGAGACAACGCTGACCGTGATCGGCAACATCGTCACCGACCCCATCCGCCGCCGGGTGGGTGAGCACGAGCTGATCAAGTTCCGGGTCGCCAGCAACTCGCGCCGGCGCGGCGCCGACGGGAGCTGGGAGACCGGCAACACGCTGTTCATCACCGTCAACTGCTGGGACCGGCTGGTCACCGGAGTGGGTGCGTCGTTGAGCAAGGGACTGCCGGTGATCGTGGTCGGGCACGTCTTCACCAGCGAATACGAGGACAAGGACGGAGTCCGCCGGTCCTCGGTCGAGCTGCGCGCCACCGCGGTGGGCCCCGACCTGGCGCGGTGCGCGGCCCGCGTGGAGAAGATCATCGCCGCCGGACCGGACAGCCCGCTGGTCGCCGCCCGCGGTGAGCACGCCGATGGCCCGGACAGCACCCACGTCGACGCCGTCGCCGACGCCGCAGACCAGATGACGGGCATGGCCCTGGCGCCGTGAGCGCAGCCGACAGCGGTGCCGGGCGACCCCCTAGGATGGTCAGCGAGCAATTTCGCGAGACCAGGAGGCGACACCCCGGCATGGCTGAGTTCATCTACACGATGAAGAAGGTGCGCAAAGCACACGGCGACAAAGTCATCCTCGACGATGTCACGCTGAATTTCCTGCCCGGCGCCAAGATCGGTGTGGTCGGCCCCAACGGTGCCGGCAAGTCCAGCGTCCTGCGGATCATGGCCGGCCTGGACAAGGCCAACAACGGCGACGCCTTCCTGGCGCCCGGCGCCACGGTCGGCATCCTGTTGCAGGAGCCGCCCCTGGACGAGACCAAGACGGTCCGGGAGAACGTCGAAGAGGGCGTGCCGATCAAGGCCAAGCTCAACCGGTACAACGAGGTCGCCGAGCTGATGGCCACCGACTACACCGATGAGCTGATGGAGGAGATGGGCAAGCTCCAGGAGGAGCTTGACGCCGCCGACGCCTGGGACATCGACTCGCAGCTCGAACAGGCGATGGACGCCCTGCGCTGCCCGCCGCCCGACGAGCCGGTGACCCACCTCTCCGGGGGCGAGCGGCGGCGGGTGGCGCTGTGCAAGCTGCTGTTGAGCAAGCCCGATCTGCTGCTGCTCGACGAGCCGACCAACCACCTCGACGCCGAGAGCGTGCTGTGGCTGGAGCAGCACCTGGCCTCCTACCCGGGCGCGATCCTCGCGGTCACCCACGACCGCTACTTCCTCGACAACGTGGCGGAGTGGATTCTGGAGCTCGACCGCGGCCGGGCCTACCCCTACGAGGGCAACTACTCCACCTATCTGGAGAAGAAGGCCGAGCGCCTCGAGGTGCAGGGCAAGAAGGACCAGAAGCTGCAGAAGCGGCTCAAGGACGAACTCGCCTGGGTGCGCTCGGGCGCCAAGGCCCGCCAGGCCAAGAACAAGGCCCGGCTGCAGCGCTACGAGGAGATGGCTGCCGAGGCGGAGAAGACCCGCAAGCTCGACTTCGAGGAGATCCAGATCCCGGTCGGCCCGCGCCTGGGCAACCAGGTGGTCGAGGTCGAACACCTCGACAAGGGCTTCGGCGGCCGCCTGCTGATCAAGGACCTGTCGTTCACCCTGCCGCGCAACGGCATCGTCGGGGTGATCGGCCCCAACGGCGTCGGCAAGACGACCCTGTTCAAGACCATCGTCGGTCTCGAAGAGCCGGACAGCGGCACGGTCAAGGTCGGCGAGACGGTCAAGCTGAGCTACGTCGACCAGAATCGGGCGGGCATCGACCCGAAGAAGACGGTCTGGGAAGTGGTCTCCGACGGTTTGGACTACATCGAGGTCGGCCAGAACGAGATCCCGTCGCGGGCTTACGTCTCGGCGTTCGGCTTCAAGGGCCCCGACCAGCAGAAGCCGGCCGGTGTGCTCTCCGGCGGTGAGCGCAACCGGCTGAACCTGGCATTGACGCTCAAGCAGGGCGGCAACCTGATCCTGCTGGACGAGCCGACCAACGACCTCGACGTCGAAACGCTCGGTTCGCTGGAGAACGCCCTCGAACAGTTCCCCGGGTGCGCGGTGGTGATCAGCCACGACCGCTGGTTCCTCGACCGCACCTGCACGCACATCCTGGCGTGGGAGGGTGACGACAACAACGAGGCCAAGTGGTTCTGGTTCGAAGGAAACTTCGGCGCCTACGAGGAGAACAAGGTGGAACGGCTCGGGGCCGAGGCGGCGCGTCCGCATCGAGTGACCCACCGCAGACTCACCCGCGACTAAGGTTGGTCCGGTAGCGGCGCTGCCGGAACTGACACTGGTCAGGAGGGGTGGGGATGACAAAGTCCACCAAGGAATCGACCGCGTGGACAACATTTCCCGATCCCTCTGAACCGCAAGGCATTCCCGCCTGGGTAACGGCTGCCTACGGCGCGGCCTACCGGGGGTCGCACAGCGACTCGCTGGTCGGTGACGAACTCATCGGTACCTCCGAACCGGCCGGCCGGGCCGCTGCCACCGCCGTGGTGACCCCGGCCCTGGCGGCCGCGCAGGCCCGGCTGGCGTCGCAGCGGCTTGCCGGGCAGACCCGAGTCGCGGTGTACCCCGCCGACGACAGGTGGGCTTTCGGGCCGGCGCTCCAGGTGGTCACCGAGCACGCCGACATGCTGATGGA
Organism: Mycobacterium sp. UM_Kg1; assembly: GCF_000972925.1. Lineage (NCBI taxonomy): Bacteria > Bacillati > Actinomycetota > Actinomycetes > Mycobacteriales > Mycobacteriaceae > Mycobacterium > Mycobacterium sp. UM_Kg1. Next base: position 30,577 of record NZ_JRMK01000004.1, read on the forward strand.
CTCGATGGCGGTGCTGCTGCACCGCCTCGGGGTGGCCTACGTGGGCATCACGACGCCGGTGTTTGCCGTGCAGCGCGACGCGGCAGGGGAGCTGCTCAGCGTCGCCCCGGCCGCGGCTGACGGCGCGGCGGGCGCCGAGGCGTGGATTCATGTCCAGCTGGCACCGACGGTCAACCGGCACACCCTCACCGAGATCGAACGGCTGTTGCCGGACGTGATGGCCGACGTGCGGCAGGTGGCCATTGATTCCCACGCAATGCGCAGCGCGCTGACCGAGCTTGCCGCCGAGGTCGAGGCCGACCCGCACGGGCACTACCGCGCACCTGATCGCCACGAAGTCGCCGCTTTGCTGCACTGGCTGGCCGATGGGCACTTCGTGCTGCTCGGCTACCAGCAGGGCGTGGTGCGCGACGGGCAGGTGCTGGTCGACGACGACGCTCGACTGGGGGTGCTGCGCCTGCGTAAGTCGTTGCGGCCCAGGCTCACCGGCGACAAGTTGTTGACCCTTGCGCAGGCGACCGTGCCCAGCTTCATGCGGTTCAGTTCGCGTACCTATGTGGTGGTGATTCGGCAGGACACCGGCGACAGCGTCGTCGCGCACCGCTTCGTCGGGTTGTTCACCGCCGGGGCCATGAACGCCGATGTCTTCGAGATCCCCGTCATCTCCCGCACCGTCCGCGAGGCCCTGGCGCTGGCGGACAAGGAGCCCGGCCATCCGGGACAGCTGCTGCTCGACATCATCCAGACCATCCCGCGTTCAGAGCTTTTCGCGATCGACGCCGAGCAGCTGCTGGCCATGGCGATGGCGGTGTCGGACCTGGGTTCGCGGCGCGGCACCCTGCTGTTCCTGCGCGGCGACCGGACCGGGCGCTTTGTGTCCTGCCTGGTGTATCTGCCCCGCGACCGCTACACCACGCCGGTGCGGGTGCACATGGAGAACATCCTGCTGCACGAGTTGGGTGGAGTGGGTCTGGAATACAGCGCCCGCGTCAGCGAAGCGCCCTGGGCGTTACTGCATTTCATGATCCGGATGTCAGATGAACCCGACGCCCGCGCGGTCGACTGCGGCGAGGCAACCCGGCTTCGGATCCAGGCGCTGCTGGCCGAGGCCACCCGCACCTGGGGCGACCGGCTGCTGGAGGCCGCGGCGCAGGACTCCATCGACGCCGACCTGGCCGAACACTACGCCGCCGCCTTCGACGAGAGCTACAAGCAGGCCGTCACCCCGGCAGAGGCCGTCGGCGACATCCCGATCGTCGAGCGGCTGACCGATGGGGCGGTCACCTTGGTGTTCTCCGGCTACGGCGAGTCCGACGGAGCGCAGTTGGCCTGGTTTCTCGGCGGGCACGGGGCATCGCTGAGTCGTCTGCTGCCGATGCTGCAGTGCATGGGGGTGGCGGTGCTCGAGGAGCGGCCGTTCACCGTCACCCGCACCGACGGCCTGACAGCGTGGATCTACCGGTTCAGGGTGTCGGCTCACCCCACCATCGACATCCCGGCGACCGGGGACGCACGCGTCGACGCCGAGCAACGGTTCGCCGAGGCGGTCACCGCCATCTGGGAGGGCCGGGTCGAGGCCGACCGATTCAACGAATTGGTGTTGCGCGCCGGGCTGACCTGGCAGCAGATCGTGGTGCTGCGCGGCTACGCCAAATACCTGCGTCAGGCCCGTTTCCCCTACAGCGAGAGCCACATCGCCGCGGTGCTCAACGACTACCCCGGCATCGCGCGGGCACTGGTGGCACTGTTCGAGGCCCTGTTCGACCCGTCCCGCGCGCAGCGCAACATCGACGCGCAGGCCGCGGCCGCCGAGGTCGCCGCCGGCATCGACGCAGTGATCAGCCTGGACACCGACCGGGTGCTGCGCGCGTTCGCCTCCCTGATTCAGGCCACCCTGCGCACCAATTACTTCGTCACCCGCACCGAGTCGGCACGGGCGCGCAATGTGCTGGCGCTCAAGCTCAATGCCCGTTTGATCGATGAGTTGCCGCTGCCGCGGCCCAAATTCGAGATCTTCGTCTACTCGCCGCGCGTCGAGGGTGTGCACCTGCGATTCGGCTTCGTCTCGCGCGGGGGGCTGCGCTGGTCGGACCGCCGTGAGGACTACCGCACCGAGATCCTCGGGCTGGTCAAAGCCCAGGAGGTGAAGAACGCCGTCATCGTCCCGACCGGGGCCAAGGGCGGGTTCGTGGTCAAACGCCCGCCGACACCCACCGGCGACCCGGTCGCCGAGCGCGAGGCAGCCCGCACCGAAGGGATTGCCTGCTACACCCTGTTCATCTCCGGCCTGCTCGACGTCACCGACAACGTCGATCACGCCACCGGGACCGTCAGCGCGCCGCCGCAGGTGGTGCGCCGCGACGGCGACGACGCCTACCTGGTGGTCGCCGCCGACAAGGGCACCGCGAGCTTCTCCGACATCGCCAACGGGGTCGCCGAGTCCTACGGCTACTGGCTGGGTGATGCGTTCGCGTCCGGTGGGTCGGTCGGATACGACCACAAAGAGATGGGGATCACCGCCAAGGGCGCCTGGGAATCGGTCAAGCGGCACTTCCGCGAGCTGGGCGTCGACACCCAGACCCAGGACTTCACCGTCGTCGGCGTCGGGGACATGAGCGGCGACGTGTTCGGCAACGGGATGCTGCGCAGCCGACACATCCGGCTGGTCGCCGCCTTCGACCATCGGCACATCTTCCTCGACCCCGACCCCGATCCGGCCCGGTCTTTCGCCGAGCGGCAGCGGATGTTCGACCTGCCCCGGTCCAGCTGGGACGACTACGACAAGTCGCTGATCAGCGACGGCGGCGGTGTCTATGCGCGAGACCGCAAGTCGGTGCCGGTCAGCCCGCAGGTGGCCGCGGTGCTGGGTCTTGACGCGGACGTCGCCGAGCTCACCCCGCCGGCGCTGATCCGGGGCATCCTGCGGGCGCCGGTGGACCTGCTGTTCAACGGCGGCATCGGCACGTATGTCAAAGCCGAGTCCGAGTCCGACGCCGACGTGGGCGACCGCGCCAACGACCAGGTGCGGGTCAACGGAAACCAGGTGCGCGCCAAGGTGATCGGCGAAGGCGGAAACCTCGGCGTCACCCCGCTGGGCCGGGTGGAGTTCGACCTGGCCGGCGGGCGGATCAACACCGACGCCCTGGACAACTCAGCCGGAGTGGACTGCTCCGACCACGAGGTCAACATCAAGATTCTCATCGATGCCCTGGTCACCGTCGGCAAGCTCGACGCCGCGGATCGTCCGCAGTTGCTCGCGTCGATGACCGACGAGGTCACCGCTCTGGTCCTGGCCGACAACACCGCTCAGAACGACCTGATGGGCACCAGCCGCGCCAATGCGGCGAGCCTGCTGCCGGTGCATGCCGACCAGATCCGGCACCTGGTGGCCGCCCACGGGCTGCACCGCGAACTGGAGGCACTGCCGTCGGAGAAGGAGATCAGGCGGCGGGCCGAGGCCGGGCTGGGCCTGGCCTCCCCGGAACTGGCCACCCTGATGGCACACGTCAAACTGACGCTGAAGGCTGCGGTGCTGGCCACCGATCTGCCCGAACAGGACGCCTTCGCCGCCCGGCTGCCGCAGTACTTCCCGCGAATCCTGCAGCAGCGCTTCGGTGCCGAGATCCGCCAGCACCAACTGCGCCGCGAAATCGTGGCCACCATGCTGGTCAATGACGTGGTGGACACCGCGGGCATCACCTACGCCTACCGGATCACCGAGGATGTGGGTGTCGAGGCGGTCGATGCGGTGCGGGCCTACGTCGCGACCGACGCCATCTTCGGGGTGGGTGAGCTGTGGCGCCGGATTCGCGCGGCCGGTGAGCGCGACGGCCTGCCGGTGGCGGTGACCGACCGGATGACCCTGGACCTGCGCCGGCTCATCGACCGGGCGGGCCGTTGGCTGCTCAACTACCGCCCCCAGCCGCTGGCGGTGGGCGCCGAGATCAACCGGTTCGCCGGGCAGGTCGGCGAACTGTCGCCGCGGATGACGGACTGGTTGCGCGGTGACGACGCCGGAATCGTCGCCAAGCACGCCGGCGAGTTCGAAGCGCAGGGCGTGCCGCGTGAGTTGGCCACCGACATCGCCATGGGCCTGTACCGCTACAGCCTGCTCGACGTCATCGACATCGCCGACATCACCGAACGCGATGCCAAAGAGGTGGCGGACACCTACTTTGCGCTGATGGACCGGTTGGGCACCGACGGGCTGCTGACCGCGGTCGCCCAGTTGCCCCGCAACGACCGCTGGCATGCCTTGGCACGGTTGGCCATCCGCGACGACATCTACAATTCGGTGCGGTCGCTGTGCCTGGACGTGCTGGCGGTCGGAGAACCGGATGAGGACGGGATGCAGAAAATCGCCGAATGGGAATCGACCAACGCCTCGCGCGTTGCGCGGGCGCAGCGCACGCTGACCCAGATCTATGAGTCCGACCAGCGCGATCTGGCGACACTGTCGGTGGCCGCGCGCCAGATCCGCAGCATGACTCGCGCCAGCGGACGAGGAGCGGTGTCGTGACGCATGCCGGCGAACCCGCCGGGCAGCCCGCGGGATTTGTGGCATCGGTTCCGGTGCGCTGGTCGGACATCGACATGTACCAGCACATCAACCACGCCACCATGGTGACGATGCTCGAAGAGGCGCGGGTGCCCTTTCTGTCACCGGCCTTCGCCGTCGACATCACCAGCATCGGTCTGCTGATCGCCGAGGTCAAAGTCGCCTACAAGGGGCAACTGCGGCTCACGGACTCACCCCTGCAGGTGACGATGTGGGTGCCGCGGCTGCGCACCGTGGACTTCACCATCGGCTACGAGGTGCGCTCGGTGCATGCCGCGCCGGATTCCCGGCCGGCCGTGATCGCCGAGACGCAGCTGGCCACCTTCAGCATCGACGAGCAGAAGCTGGTGCGGCTGTCGGCGGACCATCGCGCCTACCTGGAGAAGTTCCTCCGCTGACGAGCGCCCGCTGGATCAGCTCTCGGTGAGCATGGCGTCCAGCAACCGGTGCACGACGACGCCCACGTCGGCGCGCGCCTGGTCGGGATCATCCGCGGTGGCGATCACCATCGCTGCCTCGTCGAGTGCCCCGATCAGCACATGAGCAAGGGCGCGGACGGGCTGGTGGGGCAGTTGTCCGGCCTGCATGGCCGCGCTCATCAGCTGTTCGGTCATGCCCAGGCTGTAGCGCTGGGCCACGTCGCGAAAGCCGTCCCAGCCCAGCACCGTGGGCGCGTCGAGCAGGAGCAGTTGACGCACCTCCGGGTCGTCGGCCACCACCAGCCAGCTTTCGGCTGCCGACCGTAACGCCGCAGCGGGGGTGGTGGCCGCGGAGGCGGCCACCGCCTGCGCGAGCCGTGTCATGACGTCGGACTCCACGGCCTCCACGACCGCCAGGAACAGCGCAGCTTTGTCCGGGAACTGGTGGTACATCGCGCCGCGGGTCACCCCGGCCGCCTCGGCGATCTCGGGGGTCCCCACGGCCGCGTAGCCGCGCGCGCCCCACAAGGCACGGGCCGCGGTCATCAGGGCGGCACGGGTGGCGGCCGAACGCTCCGCCTGCGTTCGACGCTTGATTTCCGTACAGGCTGTCGGTAAGTTATCGGCAGGTTGCACGTAACTATGGTAGGAGCGCCTCATGCCCACCGTTGACATCGACGCCGGAACCATCCACTACGACACCGCGGGCCCGCGCGACGGCCGCTCGGTGCTGTTCGTCCACGGCTACGCGATGGGTGCCTCGATGTGGGGACCGCTCAGCGAACGCCTGGCAGCGCGCGGTCTGCGCTGTATCGCCCCGAACTGGCCGCTGGGTGCGCATCCGACGGCGTTGCGGCCTGGAGCCGATAGGACCCTGCCCGGTATTGCCGCGATGGTGGACGCGTTCATGGGAGCTCTCGGCCTGCAGGACGTGGTGTTGGTCGGCAGTGACACCGGAGGCTTGGTCAGTCAGTTGGTGGCGGTCAACCATCCAGACCGGTTAGGGGCACTGGTCTTGGCCAGCTGCGACGCTTTCGAGAACTTCCCGCCGCCCATCATCAATCCATTCATAGCGGCCGCCAAGACCGCGATCACCTTTCGTGCCGCGCTCCAGCCGATGCGGACGCGCGCTTTCCGTCACTACGGCTACGGGAAGCTGGCGCACCGCGACATCGACCGGCTGGTGAAGGAGTGGGTCCAGCCCCCGCTGCGTGATTCCGCGGTCGCCGAGGACCTGCGTCAGCTCACCAAGTCGCTGAACCAGCAGACCTCATTGGACGCCGGGGCGAGGCTTCACGCGTTCGCCAAGCCGGCTCTGGTGGCCTGGTCCGCCGACGACCTGTTCTTTCCCGCCGAGGACGGCAGGCGCCTGGCCGAGGTGCTGCCCAACTCTCGCTTCGAACTCATCGAGGGCGCGCGTACCTATTCGATGATCGATCAGCCGGACCGGCTGGCAGAACTGGTGGCCGAATTCGCCGGTGCCACAAGCGGTATGCGCTGACCGAAACGGCCTCTCAAGCCAGCCACGCGGCGGCGTCGGGCGCCAGCATGCCATCGGCCGTCGGGGCGCTGCACAGCAGCAGCCGGCCCTCCGGCAGATCCACCGGGCGGTCACCGGCGTTGAGCACACACACCAGACCACCGCGCCGGAAGGCCAGCATTCCCGGCGGTGTCTCCAGCCAGTCGAGGTGGCGCCCGGTGAGTTCTTCGCGGCGCCGGCGTATCGCCAGCGCCTGCCGGTACAGCGACAGCGTGGAACCGGCTTCGTGGCGTTGCCGGTCGACCGTGCACTGCGCCCAGTCCGGCGGCATCGGCAGCCAGGTGTGCGGGTTGTCGGAGAATCCGAACGGCGGGGTGTCGCCCGACCAGGGCATGGGCACCCGGCAGCCGTCGCGTCCGCGTTCGGTGTGCCCGGAGCGTTCCCAGACCGGGTCCTGCAGGGCGCTGTCGGGCAGCTCGACGTTCGGCAGACCCAACTCCTGGCCGTTGTAGACGAACACCGCGCCCGGCAGGGCCAGCAGCACCAGGGCCATGGCGTGCGCCCGCTGCAGCCCGAGGGTGCCGCCGCCGTAGCGGGTGACCGCCCGTTCGACGTCATGGTTCTCCAGCGCCCAGGTGGCGGCGGCGCCCACCGAGGCCACCGCGGCCAGGGAGTTGTCGATCGCACTGCGGATCTCCGTGGCGTCGAAGTCGGCTTGCAGCAGCCGGAAGTTGAAGGCCAGGTGCAGCTCGTCGGGACGCAGATACTCGGCGAACTGCTCGTTGTCGTGTACCCAGACCTCACCGACGCTCACCGCGTCCGGATAGTCGTCCATGACCGCCCGGATCGCCCGGTGGATCGAGTGGACCCCGGGCCGGTTGAACCGCGGGTCGTCGTCCTGGTGGCCCAGCAGCTTCACATCGGTGACCGGCATGTCCGGCAGGCCCGGCGGCTTGGCCATGCCATGCGAGACATCGATGCGGAAGCCGTCCACGCCGCGGTCCAGCCAGAACCGCAGGGTTGCCTCGAAATCGGCGAACACCTCCGGGTTGTCCCAGTTCAGATCCGGCTGTGACACATCGAACAGGTGCAGGTACCACTGGCCGGGGCCGGCGGGCCCGGTCACCCTGGTCCAGGCCGGACCGCCGAACACCGACACCCAGTTGTTGGGTGGCAGCTGGCCGTCGGGGCCGCGGCCGTCACGGAAGATGTAGCGATCCCGTGCCGGGCTGTCCGGTTGCGCGGCCAGCGCTTCGACAAACCAGGGATGCGCCGAACTGGTGTGGTTGGGCACCAGGTCCATGGTCACCTTGATGCCGCTCGCATGCGCGGCGGCCACCAATCGATCCAGCGCCGCCAGATCGCCGAAGAGCGGATCGATATCGCGGGGATCGGCCACGTCGTAGCCGTGGTCGGCCATCGGCGACACCATGACGGGGTTGAGCCACAGCGCGTCGACCCCGAGCCGGCGCAGGTAGTCCAGGTGCGCGGATATGCCGTCGAGGTCGCCCACGCCGTCGCCGTTGCTGTCGGCGAACGAGCGGGGATAGACCTGGTAGAACACGCTGTCGGCCCACCACGGGGCGTGGCCGGGACCCTCGCCTGCGCTCATCAGATGGGTGCGTTGACCATGAAATCGGCGGCCGAGTGCAGGTACTGCAGCAGCTCGGCGCGGTGGGCGTCGTCGAGGGTGTCGCTGTCGATCTCGTCGACGGCGGTCACCATGCAGCGCAGCCAGGCGTCGCGTTGCAGCGGTCCGATCCGGTACGGGATGTGGCGCATCCGCAACCGCGGGTGCCCGCGACGCTCGGTGTAGGTGCGCGGCCCGCCCCAGTACTGCTCAAGGAACATCCGCAACCGCTCTTCGGCGCCGGCCATGTCGTCAGCGGGATACATCGGGCGCAGGATCGGATCCTGGGCGACCAGTTGGTAAAACCGCGACACGATGGCCTGAAACGTCTTCGCGCCGCCGACTGCGTCATAAAACGAGGGTTCTTCTATCGGCTGCATCGCCCACCATTGTGGAGCATCGCCCGCGCCTGCCGGTGAACACACAGCAAATAGGCGTGCGACCAGCGTCGAATCGTGGTGAACTGTTCGGCGGAGGTCAATGGTGCGACATCTCAACCGGCTGCAAGACCGGATATGAAACGTCGGGGCCACCGCACCCCCGGTGCCCCACCGGCGAGCCTGAGCGGGCTTGCCAGCGCCCCATGCCTGCACTCGGTCGCCGGGTCCGGGACCGAGGCCACCTCGATCTGGACCCGCCGCCGGGTCCTGCTGCTGAACTCCACCTTCGAGCCGTTGACGGCGCTGCCGCTGCGGCGCGCGGTGGTGATGCTGATGTGCGGCAAGGCCGACGCCGTGCACGACGACCCGTCCGGCCCGGTCATCCACTCGGCGACGCGGGCGGTGCCGGTCCCGTCGGTGATCCGGCTGCGCAGCTACGTGCGGGTGCCCTACCGGGCCCGGATCCCGCTGACCCGGGCCGCACTGATGCACCGCGATCAGCACAGCTGCGCCTACTGCGGCGGCAAGGCTGACACCGTCGACCACGTGGTGCCGCGCAGCCGTGGTGGAGATCACTCCTGGGAGAACTGTGTGGCCGCCTGCTCGACGTGCAATCACCGCAAGGCGGACCGGTTGCTCACCGAGATCGGCTGGACGCTGCGGCTGGTGCCCACCTCACCCAAGGGCCAGCATTGGCGGCTGCTGGCGGTGATCAACGATCTCGACCCGGTGTGGATGCGCTATCTCGGTGAAGGCGCCGCCTGAGCCACGCGGGCCCGATCGGGCCGGGTTCTCGCACCGGCCGATCAGCGGTGGGATACCGTCTACGGCGTGAGCGTGTTGGAAACCCTCGGCATCTTCATCGGCATCCCGGTGGCAATGTTCGCACTGCTTGCCGCCCGGACCCTGACGCAGAAGGGGCCGCGCGCGGCCACCTATCAGATGGGCGATCGGTGGACGCATCCGCCGATCCTGTGGGCGGCGACCGACGAGGCCGTCGGCGGCGGGCATGGCCATGGCAAATCGGAATTCAGCGTGGGGGGTGGAGCCAGTGGCAACTGGTGAAGTCACGACTATCGACCCGGCGGACCTGCCCTACGGTTCGGTGATCACCACCAGCGGCCGGGTCTCGGGTGTCACCGAACCCGGCGAGGCGTCGACGCACTACCCGTTCCCGGTCAAGCAGCTGGCGGCCCTCGACGACGCACTGACCTACGCGTCGCGGGGGACCGGTGCCCGGTTCGCCACCTACATCGGCGATCTGGGCGCGGACACCGCCGCCCGGGCCCGCGTGATCCTGGCGAAGGTGCCCACCCCCAACGACGCGGTGCTGATCGCGGTCTCGCCGGACCAGAAGGCCATCGAGGTGGTCTACGGTGCCGGTGTGGCCGGCCGGATCGCCCCGGCCGCGGCCCCGCAGGGCGTGGCAGCGGCGGCGGCGGCATTCCGGGACGGCCACCTGATCGACGGTCTGGTGAGCGCCGTTGAGGTGATCAGCGCCGGAGTCACCCCGGCCTAGCCGCTGGGCGCCCGCAGAGCTGACACCGCGTGCGCGTCCCCGATCGCCATGCCGCGAGGGAGTCCGTTGCGGCGCAGGCCGCTTCGGCGGCGCACCGTGCCTGGCTGGGCAACATCGACCGGCGCGGGGTGGCCCCGCAAGCGGTGGCCGAGATCGTCCGCGAGCGGCGCATCACGCGGGACAGCTTCCGTGCTCTGGACGCGATGGAACGCCTCGCCGATCCGGCGGGCCGCAGCTATTTCGTGATCCCCCCGACGGCCGGCGGCGACGACGCGCGCCGTGCCGTACTGCTGACCTATATTCTCAACGCGGGCACCGGCTACGGCCGGCCGGGTGCGCCCAGCGACTTTCCCGAAACGCCCTACGGTGCCGCCGAAGTGCGACGGATCGCCGATCGGCAGCGCGCGAACCGCTGGAGCTACACGACGGTGTGGAGCATCTCCAACAGCGGCGGTTGTGTCGTCACCACCCCGAACGGGGTGTTGATGGTGGTGGGCGGCAGGATTCACGGCCCGCTGAGCCATCGCGGCGGCACCATGTGGGGCGATCTGTTCCTGGTCAACAGCCAGCGTGTCGGCGACCCGGCTCGCCGGATGCGCGAGATCGTCGAGTCCGGCCGGCTCGGCCGGCACGGACCGGGGCTCGATTCGCTGCTGCATCACGAGGAGATCCACGCCCAGCAGTGGGCTGACCTGGGCCCACTGCGGATGCCCGCGCGCTACCTCGCCGAGGAGGCCAGAGCGCGAATCCGGGGCGGCGTCAACCGTTTCGAGGAAGAGGCCGGCCTGCGCGACGGCGGCTACCGCTGATCAGGCGCCATCAAGGGCGCGTGCCCGCAGCGACCGCTCCACCCCGGCCCGGCCCTCCAGCACCAACCGGCGAAGTGCCGGCGGCACCTGTGGGTCGGCGAGGAAGGCATCGGCGGCGTCCAGGCCGGCCTGACTGACGTCCCAGCCCGGGTACAGACCCACTACCACGGTTTGCGCCACCTCACTGGATCGGCGCTCCCACACACCTAGAATCGCCTCGAAGTAGCGGGCGGTGAACGGCGCCAGCAACGCACCCTGTCCGGGCTGCACGATCCCGGCGATGATCGACCGGCCGGTGATGTTGGCCAGCGTGTCGTCCTCGATCACCTGCCGCCAGGCCGCTTCCTTGACGGCGGCCTGGGGTCGGGCCGCGGAAGCCTGGGCGCCCTGGCGCTTTCCGGCCGCGGTGGGGTCACGCTGGATCTCGGCGTCGATCTCCGCGGCGTCCACCACACCACTTCGGGCCAGCGCCAGCACGATCCGCCATCGCAGGTCGGTGTCGACGGCCAGCCCGGCCAGCCCTTGGGCGGCCGGATCGGCGTCCAGCAGCGCGGCGAGCACTGCGGTGTGCCGCTCGGCGAGCACCGAGGTGCACAGGGCGTTGAGGAAGGCCAGCTGATGGTCCGAGCCGGGCTCGGCGGCGCGGGCCAGCTTCAGCAGCCGGTCGGCGAACGCCGGCCAGCCCTGCTCGGCAGCCCATCCCGGTTCGGCGTAGAAGCCCAGCGCGGTCTGCGCCTGCAGCAGCAGCCGTTGCGCCACACCGACTTCGGTCTCGGCGCCGATACCCTGTTGCAGCAGCGCCACAAAGTCACGGGCGCGCATCTCGGCCTCGCGGGTCATCTCCCAGGCCGCCGACCACACCAGGGTGCGCGGCAACGGCTCGGCGATGTCGGCGATGCGCTCGGTTGCGGTGGCCAGTGACTCGGGGTCCAGTCGCAGCGCGCAGTAGGTCAGGTCGTCGTCGTTGACCAGGATCAGCTTTCCGCGCGAAACCCCTATCAGGCCGGGCACTTCCGTGCTGGGCCCTTCGATATCGAGCTCCTCGCGGTGCACCCGCACCAACCGCCCGGAACCGGAGCGGTCGTCGTCATAGATGCCGATCGCCAGCCGGTGCACCCGGGTCTCGCCGGCGCCGGGGGCGGCCCCGCTCTGCGACACCGCGAGCCGGCTGAATCGCCCCTCGGCGTCGACATCGAAGTCCGCCTGCAGGGTGTTCAGGCCGGTGGTCTTGAGCCACTGACGGCCCCAGTCGGACAGGTCCCGGCCGGAAGCCTTCTCCAGCGCGGCCAGCAGATCGTCGAAGGTGGCGTTGCCGAACGCGTGCGCGGCGAAGTAGTCGCGCAGGCCGGCCAGAAAGTGATCCAGGCCGACGTAGGCCACCAACTGCTTGAGCACCGACGCGCCTTTGGCGTAGGTGATCCCGTCGAAGTTGACCTCCACCGCGGCCAGGTCGGGGATGTCCGCGGCGATCGGGTGCGTCGACGGCAGCTGATCCTGACGGTAGGCCCAGGACTTCTCGGCGTTCGCGAACGTGGTCCAGGCGCTGCTGTATTCGGTTGCCTCGCTTTGGCACAGCACCGAGGCGAACGTCGCGAACGACTCGTTGAGCCACAGGTCATCCCACCACCGCATGGTGACCAGGTCGCCGAACCACATGTGCGCCATCTCGTGCAGTACGGTCTCGGCGCGCCGCTCATAGGACGCCCGGGTCACCTTGCTGCGAAAGACGTAGTCCTCCAGGAACGTCACCGCTCCGGCGTTCTCCATCGCACCGGCGTTGAACTCCGGCACGAACAGCTGGTCGTACTTGCCGAACGCATAGGGCACGCCGAAGTTGCGGTGGTAGAAGCCGAAACCCTGCTTGGTCTCGGTGAACAGCCGCTCGGGGTCCATGTGCTCGGCCAGCGATGCCCGGCAGAACAGCCCCAGCGGAATCTCGCCGTGCTCGTCGCGGTAGACGTCGTCCCATCGCGCGTACGGACCGGCGATCAGGGCCACCAGGTAGGTGCTCATCTTCGGGGTGGTGGCGAAGGTGTGCACACCGTCGCGCACCTCGACGGTGGCGCCGTTGGACACCACCTGCCAGTGCGGTGGCGCGGTGACGGTGATGTCGAAGGTGGCCTTGAGGTCCGGTTGGTCGAAGCAGGCGAACATCCGCTTGGCGTCGGCGGTTTCGAACTGCGAGTACAGGTACACCTCGTCGTCGACCGGGTCGACGAACCGGTGCAGACCTTCACCGGTGTTGGAGTAGAAGCACTGTGCGTCGACCTCGACGGTGTTGTGCTCGGCCAAGCCGTCCAGCGCGATGCCGACCGACTCGTCGTAGCCCGAGACATCGAGGGCGCGGCCGTTGAGGGTGGCGCTGTGGATCGTCTCTGCGGCGATGTCGATGACGGTGTCGCTGCCGGCCAACGCGTCGAAGGTGACGGTCGTGGTGGAGCGGAAGGTGCGCTCGCCCGGGGCGCCGCTGCCGTCGGTCAGGTCCAGGGCGATCCGGTAGTTGACGACGCTGACCAGTGCGGCCCGTTCGGCGGCCTGGTCGCGGGTGAGATTAGGAAGTGCCACGCCCGCCTACAGTAGCCGTCAAACACGGTGGGCGGACGCCGGACGGCGTTTAATGGAGACCATGCTCATCGCCGGTGTGACGTTCGCCGCGCTGGCGGCCGCGCTGCATGTCTACATCTTCGTGCTGGAGTCGCTGCGCTGGACCGCACCGCGTACCCGGGCGGTGTTCGGCACCACCGCCGAGGAGGCCGAGACCACCAAGGCGCTGGCCTTCAACCAGGGCTTCTACAACCTGTTTCTGGCGGTCGTGACGGCCGTCGGGATCGGTGCCGTGGCCGGCGGCCACCGCGCCGTGGGGCTGGCGCTGATCTTCGCGGGGGTGGGATCGATGCTGGCGGCGGCGCTGGTTCTGGTGTCGTCGTCGCCGGAGCGGGCGCGCGCCGCGGTCGTCCAGGGTGCTTTCCCGGCTGTCGCGGTGGTACTGCTGGTACTGGGCCGGTAGATGCGGGGGAGGGCATAGATGTGCCCGGTGCCGCGTTAGACCCAGACGTAACCCTAGGCCGAGAGGATTCCCATGCCCGAGAAGTCGCACGCCGAGTTCTGGTTCGACCCCCTGTGCCCGTGGTGCTGGATCACCTCCCGATGGATCCTTGAGGTCGAGAAGGTGCGGGATATCGACGTCACCTTCCACGTGATGAGCCTGGCCGTCCTCAACGAGGGACGCGACCTGCCCGAGCAGTACCGTGAGCGGCTCAAGCATGCGTGGGGGCCGGTGCGGGTGGCGATCGCCGCCGAACAACTGCGCGGCAACGAGATTCTGCGGCCGCTGTACACCGCTATGGGCACCCGGATCCACAATCAGGACAACAAGGACTTCCCCGACGTCATCGCCGGGTCGCTGGCCGAGGTCGGGCTACCGGCCGAACTGGCCGATGCCGCCACCAGCGACGCCTATGACGACGCGCTGCGCGCGAGCCACCACGCCGGGATGGACGCGGTGGGCGACGACGTCGGCACCCCGACCATCCACGTCAACGGGGTGGCGTTCTTCGGGCCGGTGCTGTCGCGCATTCCCCGCGGGGAGCAGGCGGGCAAGCTGTGGGACGCGTCGGTGACTTTCGCGTCTTACCCGCACTTCTGGGAGCTCAAGCGCTCCCGCACCGAGGCGCCGGAGTTCGACTGACCCCAGCCGCCCAGGCGATCCCCGCGGCGTCCCGCCGCGGGGTCGCCGCGGGGCGCAGGCTCGTCAGAAGCCGCCGGCCCGCTCTGAGACAATGACGTCATGCGCGTCTACCTCGGCTGCGATCACGCCGGTTACGAACTCAAAGAGCAGATCATCGAGCACCTGCGTCAGGCCGGCCATGAGCCGGTCGACTGCGGGGCTTTCGCCTACGACGCCGAGGACGACTACCCGGCTTTCTGCATCGCGGCGGCCACCCGCACGGTTGCCGACCCGGGCAGCCTGGGCATCGTGATCGGCGGCTCGGGCAACGGCGAGCAGATCGCGGCCAACAAGGTGCCCGGGGCGCGCTGTGCGCTGGCCTGGAGCACCGAGACCGCGCAGCTGGCGCGCGAACACAACAACGCCCAGCTGATCGGCATCGGCGGCCGGATGCACACCACCGCCGAGGCGCTGGCGATCGTCGACGCGTTCCTGAGCACGCCCTGGTCGCAGGCCGAACGGCACCAGCGCCGTATCGACATCCTGGCCGCCTACGAACGCGACCACCAGGCGCCTGCCGTCCCCGGCGCGCCGGCCTGACCCACTCCGCGGCCTGACATGCCGGAGGGGCACATCCTGCACCGGCTGGCCCGGCTGCATCAGCGCCGCTTCGCGGGTGCGCCGGTCGCGGTGTCCAGCCCGCAGGGCCGCTTCGAAACCGGTGCCGCAGCCGTCGACGGGCGGCCGCTGCTGCGCGCCGAGGCCTGGGGCAAACACCTGTTCCACCGCTACGCGCACGGGCCGATCGTGCACGTGCACCTGGGGATCTACGGCCATTTCACCGAGTTCGGCCTGGCTGACGGTGGTCTGCCCGATCCGGTCGGCCAGGTTCGGATGCGCATGGTGGGCACCGGGTACGGCACCGACCTGCGCGGACCGGCCGCCTGCGATGTGGTCGACGCGGCGCAGGTCGCCGACGTGATTGCGCGGTTGGGGCCCGACCCGCTGCGCAGCGAGGCCGACCCGGGGCTGGCCTTCAAGCGAATAGCCAAGTCCCGCAGGACGATCGCAGCGTTGCTGATGGACCAGTCCGTGATGGCCGGGGTGGGCAACGTCTACCGCAGCGAGGTGCTGTTCCGGCACCGGATCGACCCGTATCGGCCCGGCACGCAGATCGATGAAGCCGCTTTCGCCGCGATCTGGGCCGACCTGGTGGCGCTGCTGAAGGTCGGCCTGCGGCGCGGCAGCATCGTGGTGGTGCGGCCCGAGGACGACCACGGAGCACCGGCGTATGCGCCCGGCAAGCCGCGTACCTATGTCTATCGCCGCGCCGGGGAGCCCTGCCGGCTGTGCGGTACCGCCGTGCGCACCGCGCAACTGGAGGCCCGCAACGTGTTCTGGTGCCCGTCGTGCCAGGCGTGACGTCGGCCCGGTAGGGGCCCGTCAGTCGTCGTAGATCGTTTCGCGCCGGGGCCGGATCGGCACGCCGAGCGCCCGGTAGATCTCGTTGGACAGCACCACGCTGCGCGGATCGGCATTGGCCTGGGTGTGGTCGAACCGGTTCATCACGTAGCCGTAGCCGATCCGGTGCTCGAGGTCGACGAAGGCGAACGACCCGCCGAGGCCGCCGTGACCGAAGATCCGGCGGTTGGGCCCGTTGACGCCCTGCGCGTTGAGCATGTATCCCAAGCCCCAGCCGTGCTCGGCCACCCGGGGTCCGAGCACCAGATCGGTTTCGGTGCCGCCCTGCAGCACCCGCAGGCGGTCCATCGCGGCCCGGCTGAGCAGCTTCTCCTGCAGCAGCGCGTTGTAGAACGTGGCCATGCCCAGGGCGGAAACCTGGGCGTTGGTGCCGGGGAATTCCAGTCGGCGCCACAGGGTCAGGTCGTTGGTGGCGATCTCGTCGTCGGGGGCGAATCCCATCGCCACCGCCAGCCCCGCTCTCGGGTGGTCGTCCAGCGAGGTCGGGCGCTTGGGCGCCCCGGCCGAGGCCAGCATCTCCCGAATCGTGGGCTTGCCCACCGGGTCGGCGCAGCGGTACGGCTGTTGCTCGGCCGGAACCCCGATGTGCACCTCGGCGCCCAGCGGACCGGCGACCTCGTTGCGCAGGTATTCGCCGACTGTCATGCCGGTGACCCGCTGGACCACTTCACCGATGATGAAGCCGTAGCTGGTCATGTGATAGCCCTGTGCGCTGCCGGGACGCCACCACGGTTCGGCGGCGGCGAGGCGCTCGCAGACCAGGTCCCAGTCGGTGACGTCGCGCCAGTGCATCGGTTCGCGCGGCCCGATGGCCCCGGAGCGGTGTGCCAGCACCATGGCCAGGGTGATGTCGCCCTTGCCGGCCTGACCGAACTCCGGCCAGTAGTGCGCCACCGGTACCCGCAGGTCCAATACGCCGGCTTCGGCGAGGCGATGGACACACGTACTGGTCAGGCCCTTGCTGCCGGACAACACCGTGCTCAGGGTGTCTTCCTGCCAGGGGCGGCGGCCCTCGACGTCGGCGGAGCCGGCCCACAGGTTGACGACGAGTTCGCCGTCGACATAGGCCGCGACGGCTGCGCCGAGTTCGTCGCGCAGCGTGAAGTTGCGCTCGAACTCGTACCGCACCTTCTCAAAGCGCGGGGAGCACGTTCCATGAATTTGGACGTGCCGTGTGCCGCCCATCGAGTGCCTTCCTGCTAGGGAGAATCCCCTTCCGCGGGGGCGACGGGGCGATCGGACCCGCGTTCGAAGGATAAGTCGCGGGCCGGGTGCGCGTACAGCGGCCCCGGCCCCGGCTCACGGCCGAGATCGACCGTGTCGGAGACCGCCGAACCGCTGTCCGGC
The DNA here is from genome assembly GCF_000972925.1 of Mycobacterium sp. UM_Kg1. Lineage (NCBI taxonomy): Bacteria > Bacillati > Actinomycetota > Actinomycetes > Mycobacteriales > Mycobacteriaceae > Mycobacterium > Mycobacterium sp. UM_Kg1. Next base: position 47,868 of record NZ_JRMK01000004.1, read on the forward strand.
GGCCCTTGCAGAGCGGGCGACGGGAATCGAACCCGCGTAGCTAGTTTGGAAGACTAGGGCTCTACCATTGAGCTACGCCCGCATGAATAGCTAGAGCGAGACTGTACCGGCGTGGCGGACTCGAAATCCAATTGCCCCGCCGCGGGGCCGTTCATGGGGCGCTGACAGCAGGTCTTTGCGACTGCCGATCTACCGGGCCGTAGGATCGCCTGGTCAGTGCGGGGTGTAGCGCAGCTTGGTAGCGCATCCGCTTTGGGAGCGGAAGGCCGCAGGTTCAAATCCTGTCACCCCGACCAGCAGCGCGCGCCGCACCGGCACACGACTGACCACGTCAACCATATCGAGGAGTAACCCGTGAAGAGCACCGTCGAGCAGCTGACCCCGACCCGGGTTCGCATCAACGTTGAGGTGCCGTTCACCGAGCTTCAGCCGGATTTCGAGCGGACCTACAAGGAGCTGGCCAAGCAGGTGCGGTTGCCGGGTTTCCGGCCGGGCAAGGCGCCGGCCAAGCTCATCGAGGCCCGCTTCGGCCGCGCCGCGGTGCTGCAGCAGGTCGTCAACGAGGCACTGCCGAGTCGCTACAGCGAGGCGGTGACCACCTCGGACCTCAAGCCGCTCGGTCAGCCCGACATCGAGGTCACCAAGCTCGACGACGGTGAGCAGATCGCCTTCACCGCCGAGGTCGACGTGCGCCCGGAGATCACCCTGCCCGACCTGGAGCAGCTCGCGGTCACCGTCGACCCCATCGAGATCAAAGACGAAGAGGTCGACGCCGAACTCGACTCGCTGCGCGCCCGCTTCGGTACCCTGACCGGTGTCGACCGCCCGGCCGCCGAGGGCGACTTCGTCTCGATCGACCTCGACGCCACCATCGACGGGGAAGCCGTCGAAGGGGCCGCCACCGAGGGCCTGTCGCATGAGGTGGGATCGGGTCAGCTCATCGAGGGACTCGACGACGCGATCGTGGGACTGTCCGCCGGTGAGAGCAAGTCCTTCACCGCCAAGCTGGCGGCCGGCCCGCAGGCCGGCAAGGAGGCCGAGGTCACCGTCACGGTCCAGTCCGTCAAGGAACGCGAGCTGCCGGAGGCCGACGACGAATTCGCGCAGCTGGCCAGCGAATACGACACCATCGCGGAGTTGCGGGAGAACCTCAGCGAGCAGGTGAGCCGGACCAAGCGCATCCAGCAGGCCGAGAAGGTCCGCGAGCTGACCCTGGAGGCCCTGGTCGAGCAGGTCGAGATGCCGCTTCCCGAGGCCGTCGTAAAGGCGCACATCGACAACGCGCTGCACAACGCCCTGCACGCGGTCGACCACGACGAGAACAAGCTGGCCGAGTCGCTGGCCGAGAAGGGCTCCTCGCGGGCCGAGTTCGACGCCGAGACCCGCAGCGAGGCCGAGAAGTCGGTGAAGACCCAGCTGCTGCTCGACGCGCTCGGCGACAAGCTCGAGGTCAAGGTGGGGCAGAACGACCTGACCCAGCACCTGGTGCTGATGGCGCGCCAGTACGGCGTCGCCCCGCAGCAGCTGATCCAGTTCCTGCAGGAGAACAACCAGCTGCCCGCCGTGCTGGCCGACGTGCGCCGCGGCAAGGCGCTGGCGGCGGCGGTGCGTGCCGCCACGGTCAAGGACACCGACGGCAACGAGGTCGACACCGCTGAGTTCTTCGGAGCCGACGAGAGCGATGAGGGCGACGAGGCCGCGGTGGCCGCGGCGTCCGCCGACGAGACCGAGGCGGCCGAGGAATCCGCCGACGAGGCCGCGCCGGCGTCCGAGTAGTGACGCTGTAAGCGAACGAACCCGGTTCGGGCCGTCCTCGGCCGCGCCGGTTGGTTAGGGTCTTAAACATGTCTCGGCATATGAATCTCGAGGAAGCAGGTACCCCACTGTGAGCCAGCCTGGTCTGAATCTCGTCGACTCGGTTTACGAGCGGCTACTGCGAGAACGCATCATCTTCCTGGGGTCGCAGGTCGACGACGACATCGCCAACCGGCTGTGCGCCCAGATCCTGCTGTTGGCGGCCGAGGACCCGACCAAGGACATCTCGCTCTACATCAACTCTCCGGGCGGTTCGATCAGCGCCGGGATGGCGATCTACGACACCATGGTGCTGGCACCGTGTGACGTCGCCACCTACGCGATGGGCATGGCCGCCTCGATGGGCGAGTTCCTGCTGGCGGCGGGCACCAAGGGCAAGCGCTACGCCCTTCCGCACGCCCGCATCCTGATGCACCAGCCGTTGGGTGGGGTGACCGGCAGTGCGGCCGACATCGCCATCCAGGCCGAGCAGTTCGCGGTCATCAAGAAGGAGATGTTCCGGCTCAACGCGGAGTTCACCGGTCAGCCCATCGAGCGCATCGAGGCCGACTCGGACCGCGACCGCTGGTTCACCGCCCAGGAAGCCCTGGAATACGGCTTCGTCGACCACATCATCACTCGCGCCCACACCAACGGAGCCGCATCATGAACCCGCACATCCAGCCGCAGGCGCGCTACATCCTGCCGTCGTTCGTGGAGCACTCCAGCTGGGGCGTCAAGGAGTCCAACCCGTACAACAAGTTGTTCGAGGAGCGCATCATCTTCCTCGGCGTGCAGGTCGACGACGCCTCGGCCAACGACATCATGGCCCAGCTGCTGGTCCTGGAGTCGCTGGACCCCGACCGCGACATCACCATGTACATCAACTCCCCGGGTGGCTCCTTCACCTCGCTGATGGCGATCTACGACACCATGCAGTACGTGCGGGCCGACATCCAGACCGTGTGCCTGGGCCAGGCCGCATCGGCGGCCGCGGTGCTGCTGGCAGCGGGAACGCCCGGTAAGCGGATGGCGCTGCCCAACGCGCGGGTGCTCATCCACCAGCCGTCGCTGTCCGGCGTGATCCAGGGGCAGTTCTCCGACCTGGAGATCCAGGCGGCCGAGATCGAGCGGATGCGGACGCTGATGGAGGCCACCCTGGCGCGACACACCGGCAAGGACGCCGACGTGATCCGCAAGGACACCGATCGCGACAAGATCCTCACCGCCCCGGAGGCCAAGGACTACGGGATCATCGACACCGTCCTGGAGTACCGCAAGCTTTCGGCGCAGACGGCGTAAGTCTTCGCGCCGAGCGTGCATTCAGGGCGATTTTCCGGTGGGATTTTCGCCCTGGGTGCACGTTGGGCGTAATCCTGCGGCCACTTCGGCCACCGCGCCGATGTCCGCCGGCGACACCCGGCAGCATCCGCCCACGATGCGGGCGCCCGCGGCGACCCACTGCGGAACCAACGCGGGGGAGAACACCCTCGGTCCGGTCCAGGTGCCCCGTTCCCAGCGCTGGCCGCTGTTGGGATAGACGACCACCGGCTTGCCGGTGACTTCGCGGGCGATCTCGATCGCCGGCAGGACGTCCTCGGGAGAGCAGCAGTTCACTCCCACCGCCAGGATCTGCGGCACCCCGGCAGCTACCGCGAACGCCTCCGAGAGGGGCTGCCCGGCGCGGGTTTTCGTGCCCTCGACGGTGTAACTCAGCCAGGCCGGCGCATTCGCCTGCTGCACCAGATCCACCAGGGCCTGCGCCTCGTCGATGTCCGGCACGGTCTCCAGCGCGAGCAGATCGGCGCCGGCGTCGGCCAGGATCTCCAGCCGGGGCCGATGCCATGCCGACAATTGCGCAGGCGAAAGCCCGTACCGCCCGCGGTATTCCGAACCGTCGGCGCGGGCGGCGCCGTACGGGCCGACGGAGGCCGCAACCCAGCGCTCCTGCCCGCCGTGGCCGGCCTGGCGCGCCAGGTCCACGCTGAGGCGCAACAGGTCCGCGGCGTCGCGGCGGCCGATCCCGCGGGCGGCGAACCCGTCGAGGCTCGCCTGATAGCTGGCGGTGATCGCGATCTGCGCGCCCGCGGCGAAGAAGGCGCCGTGAGCGGTCACGATCGCCCGGGGGTCGTCGATGAGCAGGCGGGCCGACCACAGGGGATCGGACAGGTCTGCTCCGCGGGCCGCCAGCTCGCTCGCCAGCCCCCCATCGGCGACGAGCACGGTATCGTCGGGCACGGCGAACCCCACGGTCGCCACTGTAGGGCCCCCGACGCTCTGCTGTGTCTCACAGCCGGGTAACGCCCCCGAATCGCTCACGCCACGCCAGCGCGTCACACCGCCGGGTGCGGCGTCCCGGGCGATATCTTCTTGGGCAGGCAGACGGGCTAGTGATGAATACCAACGACGCGATTCGGCCTTATCGGTCGCCTCGCACCGGAATGAACGGGTAGCGTCGGAGCAGACATCGGCTCCCCGACGACAGACGGCGAACAGGAAGTAGGTCCTAACGCACTATGGCGCGCATTGGAGATGGCGGGGACTTGCTGAAGTGTTCGTTCTGCGGGAAGAGCCAGAAGCAGGTCAAGAAGCTCATCGCAGGACCGGGCGTCTACATCTGCGATGAGTGCATCGACCTGTGCAACGAGATCATCGAAGAGGAGCTGGCCGACGCCGACGACGTCAAGCTTGACGAGCTGCCCAAGCCCGCGGAGATCCGGGAGTTCCTGGAGGGCTACGTCATCGGTCAGGACACCGCCAAGCGCACCCTGGCGGTGGCGGTCTACAACCACTACAAGCGGATCCAGGCCGGCGAGAAGAACCGCGATTCCCGCTCCGGTGAGGCAGTCGAACTGACCAAGTCCAACATCTTGATGCTCGGACCCACCGGCTGCGGCAAGACCTACCTGGCCCAGACCCTGGCCAAGATGCTCAATGTGCCGTTCGCGATCGCCGACGCCACCGCGCTGACCGAGGCGGGCTACGTCGGCGAGGATGTCGAGAACATTCTGCTCAAGCTGATTCAGGCTGCCGACTACGACGTCAAGCGCGCCGAGACCGGCATCGTCTACATCGACGAGGTCGACAAGATCGCCCGTAAGAGCGAGAACCCGTCGATCACCCGCGACGTCTCCGGTGAGGGCGTGCAGCAGGCGCTGCTGAAGATCCTGGAGGGCACGCAGGCCTCGGTTCCGCCGCAGGGCGGCCGCAAGCACCCGCACCAGGAGTTCATCCAGATCGACACCACCAACGTGCTGTTCATCGTGGCCGGGGCCTTCGCCGGACTGGAGAAGATCGTCTCGGACCGGGTCGGCAAGCGCGGTTTGGGTTTCGGCGCCGAAGTCCGGTCCAAGGCCGAGATCGACACCACCGACCACTTCGCGGAGGTCATGCCCGAGGACCTGATCAAGTTCGGGCTGATCCCCGAGTTCATCGGCCGGTTGCCGGTGGTGGCCTCGGTGACCAACCTGGACATGGAGTCGTTGGTCAAGATCCTCTCGGAGCCCAAGAACGCCCTCGTCAAGCAGTACACCCGGCTGTTCGAGATGGACGGGGTGGAGTTGGAGTTCACCCAGGACGCCCTGGAGGCCATCGCGGATCAGGCCATCCATCGGGGCACCGGTGCACGTGGTCTGCGGGCGATCATGGAGGAAGTCCTGCTGCCGGTGATGTACGACATCCCCAGCCGCAACGACGTCGCCAAGGTCGTGGTGACCAAGGAAACGGTGCAGGACAACGTGTTGCCGACCATCGTTCCGCGCAAGGCATCGCGCAGCGAGCGTCGCGACAAGAGCGCCTAGAGCACCGCGCCGCCCGCTCGGCGGCGGGTTTTCGAACAGTACGGGCGTTTTCTTAGACTTGGCCCGTGGGCAGACGTGATGAAAACCACATTTACGCCCGAAGTTGTCCGTGAACCCCCGTGTGACATCGACATTTAACACTGAGTAACCCGAAATTCGACACGGTGTGGCGTCGTATGGTCTATAAGAGCGGTGCAATAATCGGTACTGCTAGTGACAGAAAAACTTGTGGGTGCGCCGGCCGTGCTGCGCGGGCCCGGGTCGGACGTGTGGGAAGGCGGGGCCGTGGGGCCGAGTGGTAACGGAGTCGGATCGGCACCGGGACGCCAAAAACTCGAGAAGGTCGTCATCCGTTTCGCCGGGGACTCCGGCGACGGCATGCAGCTGACCGGCGATCGCTTCACCTCCGAGGCGGCCCTGTTCGGCAATGACCTGGCCACCCAGCCGAACTATCCGGCGGAGATCCGCGCACCTCAGGGCACCCTGCCCGGGGTCTCGTCGTTCCAGATCCAGATCGCCGACTTCGACATCCTGACCGCCGGCGACCGGCCCGACGTCTTGGTGGCGATGAACCCCGCGGCGCTCAAGGCCAACATCGGCGACCTGCCGCGCGGCGGCATGGTGATCGTCAACTCCGACGAGTTCACCAAGCGCAACCTGGCCAAGATCGGCTACGAGACCAACCCGCTGGAAACCGAGGAGCTCTCCGACTACGTCGTGGTCCCGGTCGCGATGACCTCCCTGACGCTGGGTGCGGTCGAGGCGATCGGCGCCACCAAGAAGGACGGCGCCCGCGCCAAGAACATGTTCGCCCTGGGCCTGCTGTCCTGGATGTACGGCCGGGAGCTGGCCAGCAGTGAGCGCTTCATCCGGGAGAAGTTCGCCAAGAAGCCCGACGTGGCCGACGCCAACGTGCTGGCGCTCAAGGCGGGCTGGAACTACGGCGAGACCACCGAGGCATTCGGGACCACTTATGAGATCGCCCCGGCCAAGTTGCCGGCCGGCGAATACCGCCAGATCTCGGGCAACACCGCGATGGCCTACGGCGTGATCGTCGCCGGCCAGCTGGCCGACACCCAGGTAGTGCTGGGGACTTACCCCATCACCCCGGCCTCGGACATCCTGCACGAGCTGTCCAAGTACAAGAACTTCAACGTCCTCACCTTCCAGGCCGAAGACGAGATCGCCGGTATCGGCGCCGCGATCGGCGCCTCTTACGGCGGTGCGCTGGGCGTCACCAGCACCTCCGGTCCCGGTTTGGCTCTCAAGGCCGAGGCGCTGGGCCTTGCCGTCATGACCGAGCTGCCGCTGCTGCTGATCAACGTCCAGCGCGGCGGCCCGTCCACCGGCCTGCCCACCAAGACCGAGCAGGCCGACCTGATGCAGGCCCTCTTCGGGCGCAACGGTGAGTCGCCGGTTGCCGTGCTGGCGCCGTGCACACCGTCGGACTGCTTCGACGCGGCCGTTGAGGCCGTTCGGATCGCGGTGACCTACCGCACCCCGGTGGTGCTGCTCTCCGACGGCGCGATCGCCAACGGGTCCGAACCGTGGCGTATCCCCGACGTGGCCTCGATGGAGCCGATCGAGCAGAACCTGGCCAAGGCCGGCGAGGACTTCGCGCCCTACGCGCGCGACCCCGAGACGCTGGCCCGGCAGTTCGCCATCCCCGGCACCCCGGGCCTGGAGCACCGAATCGGTGGACTGGAGAAGGCCAACGGCTCCGGGGCGATCTCCTACGAGCCGGCCAACCACGACCTGATGGTGCGGCTGCGGCAGGCCAAGGTCGACGGCATCAAGGTGCCCGACCTGGTCGTCGATGACCCGTCCGGGGACGCCGAGCTGCTGATGCTGGGCTGGGGCAGTTCTTACGGTCCGATCGCCGAGGCCTGCCGGCGGGTCCGGCGCAGCGGGATCAAGGTCGCGCAGGCGCACCTGCGGAACCTCAACCCGTTGCCGGCCAACCTGGGCGAGGTGCTGCGGCGCTACCCCAAGGTGGTGCTGCCGGAGATGAACCTGGGCCAGCTGGCGCTGCTGCTGCGCGGTCGCTACCTGGTCGACATCCAGTCGGTCACCAAGGTGACCGGCCAGGCGTTCCTGGCCGATGAGATCGAGGGAATCATCGACGACGCGCTGGCCGGCACGCTGGCCGATCGGGAGAACGAGAAGGCGTCGCTGGCCAAGGCCGCGGCGGTCACCATTGCGGGCACAGCGGGAGCGAATTCATGACCACCACCGAATCGGCAGACACGCTCGTCGGTACCCACCTGGGGCTGACCGCGCTGAGCGGGGTGCCCACCACCGACGAGCCGCAGAAGGCCAAGGACTACACCTCCGACCAGGAGGTGCGCTGGTGCCCGGGCTGCGGTGACTACGTCATCCTCAACACGATCCGCGGCTTCCTTCCCGAGCTGGGACTGCGCCGGGAGAACGTGGTGTTCGTCAGCGGTATCGGCTGCTCGAGCCGGTTCCCGTACTACATGAACACCTACGGCGTGCACTCGATCCACGGCCGTGGCCCGACGTTTGCCACCGGGCTGGCGACCGCCCGCGAAGACCTCAAGGTGTTCCTGATCACCGGTGACGGCGACGCCCTGTCGATCGGCGGCAACCACCTGATCCACACGCTGCGCCGCAACGTCAACATCACCATCTTGCTGTTCAACAACCGGATCTATGGCCTGACCAAGGGCCAGTACTCGCCGACCTCGGAGACCGGCAAGGTCACCAAGTCGACGCCCTACGGCTCGCTGGACAACCCGTTCAACCCGATCTCGCTGGCCATCGGCGCTGAGGCGACGTTCGTCGGTCGCGCCCTGGACTCCGACCGCAAGGGTCTCACCGAGGTCCTGCAGGGTGCGATGGAGCACCGCGGTTCGGCGCTGGTGGAGATCCTGCAGGACTGCCCGGTGTTCAACGACGGCTCCTTCGACCTGCTGCGCAAGGACGGTGCGGAGAACCGCATCATCAACGTCCGGCACGGTGAACCCATCGTGTTCGGTGCCCAGGGGGAGTACTGCGTCATCAAGTCCGGTTTCGGGCTCGAGGTCGCCAAGACCGCCGACGTCTCGGCCGACCAGATCGTGGTGCACGACGCCACCCAGGCCGACTCCTCGTACGCGTTCGCGCTGTCGCGGCTCTCCGAGCAGGACCTGTCGCACTTCCCGATGGGCATTTTCCGCAAGGTGAGCAAGCCCACCTACGACGACCTGGCGCGTGCGCAGGTCGCCGAGGCCCGGCAGTCGACCGCCCACGACACCGCCGCACTCCAGGCGCTGCTGCGTGGTCGCGACACCTGGACCGTCGACTGACGCGATGACCGCCGGTCGGTTGGCCGGCGTGGTACTGGCGGGCGGCGCTTCCCGCCGGATGGGCCGTGACAAGGCCACCCTGACGGTGCCGGGCCGATTCGGCGGCCTGACCCTGGTGCAGCATCTGGTCTCGGTGCTGGCGCAGCGCTGCGATCCGGTGTTCGTGGTGGCCGCCCAGGGCCAAGCGCTGCCGACCGTACCTGCGCGGGTGCTGCGCGACGAAGTTCCCGGGCTGGGACCGTTGCCGGCCATCGGGCTGGGGCTGCGCGCCGCCGAGCGCGAGGGTGCCTCCAGGGCATTTGTCTGCGCCGTCGACATGCCTTACCTGACAACGGAATTGATCGATCTCCTCGCCGGGGCCGCAGCGGCGGACATCGTGTTGCCGCGCGCTGGCCGCGACCACTATCTGGCCGGGGTGTATCGCACCGGCCTGGCCCCGACCGTCCAGACCCTGGTGGCTGCCGGCCAACGACGGGTGGGCGCCCTGATCGATGCCGTCGACGTCCGTCGGGTCGTGCTGGCCGACGCGTCCCCGTTGGTCAATCTCAACTCCCCGGACGACATCGCCGGGCTGCCCTGAGGCGTACCGTCAGCAAATTCGGATAATTCCGTGGAAATAAAGCGCAGGTTCCGCAGTCGAGAGGGCGAAATTTATCGCCGAATTATCCGGCCGATATACAACCACTAATGGATAGTACCGACTCAGGGCTTTGTCACGGTGGTCGTTCACTCTAGAAATACGTTGCCGTGCAACATGATTCACGCACTCATGGCCGGCGCGGGAAAAATGGCGACGCAATGGCGGCGGCGTCGGGAAACTGCAAGCCGCAACGCACGCGACCGGGTGCGGCGGCCCGCCGGGCAGCGTGACGGCCGGCCGAGCGGCACCGTCTCGATGACCTGTGCCTTTTGAGGCAAAAGATGCTGCTGAGGCCCCTGTGGGGACGCGCCGGTGCCCGCGGACGGCCGTCCGAACGGCCGCGAAGACCGCATTTGCCGTGGTCTGGGCCACAAAATCACCGTGATCTGACTCACGAATCCCGCGGGAGCGCCGGCACCGTTGCGTTCCGGGCGAATTCGCCCTGACCTGCCTAAACCCTTGGTGATGTCAAGGAGATGGTTTCGTTATCTGACCGAAATATTCGCATCATGCAATTCGACGCGGTGTCCTGACCTTTCGTAAGTTCCTTTCGTCCTCATCTGAGGCAAACAAATTGAATCCCTCCAAACGCGTGCGAGCGGGGGAGGCGGGCGGCCGATGCAACGCCTCCTGCGGGCGCCGGGTTCGTCCTGGCCTGCCCAGCTGCCCCTGCTGTCGTGCCTGACCTAGACGGCACGTCTCGAAGACCACTCTCGCCCGGACCCCGGGCCGTCTCTCGTGAGCTTCGGAGTGCGCGCCGCGAAAGGAACGAAGTTGAAGAACGTCCGCAAGCACCTCACCATGGCCGCGATCGCCGGAGCCATGATCACCGGCGCGGTCGCCCTGTCCGACGCCACCGCCAAGGCGGACAGCGTCAACTGGGACGCCATCGCGGCCTGCGAGTCGGGCGGCAACTGGTCGATCAACACCGGCAACGGCTACTACGGCGGACTGCAGTTCAACCCCGGCACGTGGCGTGCCAACGGCGGCACCGGCATGCCGCACACCGCCAGCCGTGCCGAGCAGATCCGGGTTGCCGAGAACGTTCTGCGCACCCAGGGCATCGGTGCGTGGCCGGTCTGCGGCCGCCGCGGCTGACCACTGATGGTGACGACGGCGCCGGGCGAACAGCCCGGCGCCGTCGCCGTCGCAACCGGCTTTGCAGGCGGCGAGTAACGTCGGGCGGGTGCCAGACACGCCACGCGAGCTCGACATCATCCTCTACGGAGCGGCCGGTTTCGCCGGAAAGCTGACCGCGCAATACCTCGCCCGCGCCGGCGGCGCCGCCCGGATCGGGTTGGCGGGCCGCTCCGAGGAACGGTTGCGCCGGGTCCGCGACGAACTGGGCTCGGCCGCCCAGGACTGGCCGCTGGTGGTGGCCGACGCCGACCGGCCCGCATCGCTGGAGGCGATGGCGCAGCGCACCCGGGTGGTGATCACCACCGTCGGTCCCTACACCCGCTACGGATTGCCCCTGGTCGCGGCATGCGCGGCGGCGGGCACCGATTACGTCGACCTGACCGGCGAGGCGATGTTCGTGCGGCAGAGCATCGACCTGTACCACAAGCAGGCCGCCGACAACGGGGCCCGCATCGTGCACGCCTGCGGCTTCGACTCCATCCCCTCGGATATGAGCGTGTACGCGCTCTACCGGGCGGCCCGCGAGGACGGCACCGGCGAGCTGCTGGCCACCGATCTGGTGGTGCGGGGCTTCTCCGGCGGGGCCTCCGGCGGCACCCTCGCCTCGATGATCGAAGTGCTGACTACCGCTGCCAACGACCCGGAGGCCCGGCGCCAGCTGTTGGATCCCTACACGCTCAGCTCTGATCGGCCCGCCGAGCCGCAGCTGGGTCCCGAGCCGGACCTGTCCTGGCGGCGGGGCCGTGACATCGCTCCGGAGCTCAACGGTATCTGGACCGCCGGCTTTGCCATGGCGCCCTACAACACGCGGGTCGTGCGGCGCAGCAACGGCCTGTTGGACTGGGCCTACGGTCGGCGCTTCCGCTACGCCGAGCACATGAGCTGCGGCTCGTCGGCCGCGGCGCCGGTGCTGTCGGGATTGGTGACCGGCATCGGCAAGGTGACCATCGACCTGGGCGGCCAACTCATCCGGCTCCTGCCTGCCGGCCTGCTGGAGCGGGTGTTGCCCAAGCCGGGAACCGGTCCCAGCCGAAGCGTTCGCGAGAACGGCTTCTACTGCCTGGAGACCTACACGACCACCACCGGCGGCGCCCGCTACCGGGCGGACATGGCGCAGCGCGGCGACCCCGGCTACCAGGCCACCTCGGTGATGCTGGGGGAGAGCGGGTTGGCCCTGGCGCTGGACCGCGACGCACTGCCGGAACGCTACGGCGTGCTCACCCCGGCGGCCGCCATGGGCGACGTGCTGCTGGAGCGACTGCCCGCGGCCGGAGCGACGCTGACGGTTACCCGGCTGCGCTGATCGGCCGGAATTTGCCGGTGTCGGCCGCCGGTGTTTGGGCTAGTGTCGATTTCGACGGCTGCCCCCGGCAGCACCCAGCAACGGAGGTGGAAACTCTTATGGCCGGCCTCGACGACCTCTTCGCATCGATCCCTGTTCAAGACATTGCCAACCAGCTCGGCGCCGACTCGGCCGACGTGGACAGCGCTATTCACACCTTGGTGCCGGTGCTGGTCGGCGGGCTGAGCCAAAAGGCCCAGGAACCCGGGGAGGCCGACAGCATCGTCAACACCGCCGCCACCTTCGCCTCCCAGGGCCTGCTGGACAACGCCCTGGGTGCCAGCCAGGCCCAAGGCCAACAGGTGGTCTCCACCCTCTTCGGCGGCAACGACACCAGCCACGTGGCTTCGGCGCTTTCCGGCGCCGGCGCGGGTAACAGCGAACTGCTGCAGAAGCTGCTGCCGATCATCACCCCCATCGTGCTGGCCTACATCGGCAAGCAGCTCACCGGTCAAAAGGCGGAGCCGGCCCAGGAACAGGCCGCCGGCGGCGGCCTCGGCGATGTGCTGGGCGGCATCCTGGGCGGACTGGCCGGGGGCGGCAACGCCAAGAACCAGTCGATGGGCAGCATCCTGGGCAACATGCTCGGCGGCAAGACCGGCGGCGCCATCGGCGACATCCTCGGCGGCCTGCTGGGCGGCAAGAAGTAGCCCACCCCACTTATCGCGTCAAGCCCCCGGATCAGTCCTGATCCGGGGGCTTTTCTCGATGACACCTCCCTCGTCGGGGATTGCCCGCCGGTCATTCCTAGAATTGAGCGGTGACTGACACCCCCGACGCCGCCGACACCACCCGCTTACCCAAGTCCTGGGAGCCGGGTGCGGTCGAGGGCGCGATCTACCAGCGTTGGGTGGACGCCGGTTACTTCACCGCGGACCCCACCAGCGACAAACCCAGCTATTCGATCGTGCTGCCCCCGCCCAACGTCACCGGCAGTCTGCACATGGGCCACGCGCTCGACCACACCCTCATGGACGTGTTGACCCGGCGTAAGCGGATGCAGGGCTATGAGGTGTTGTGGCTGCCGGGCATGGACCATGCCGGCATCGCCACCCAGAGCGTGGTGGAACGCCAGCTCGCCGTCGACGGCAAGACCAAAGAAGATTTCGGCCGCGAACTGTTCGTCGACAAGGTGTGGGACTGGAAGCGAGAGTCCGGCGGCACCATCGGCGGCCAGATGCGCCGGCTCGGCGACGGCGTCGACTGGAGCCGCGAGCGGTTCACCATGGACGAGGGCCTCTCGCGCGCGGTCCGCACCATCTTCAAGCGGCTCTACGACGCGGGGCTGATCTACCAGGCCGAACGACTGGTCAACTGGTCACCCGTCCTGCAGACGGCAATCAGCGACCTGGAGGTCAAATACGAAGACATCGAGGGCGAACTGGTGTCGTTCCGGTACGGCTCGATGGATGACTCCGAGCCGCACATCGTGGTGGCCACCACCCGGCTGGAGACCATGCTCGGCGATACCGCCATCGCGGTGCACCCCGACGACGACCGTTACCGCGACTTGGTGGGCACAACGCTGCCGCACCCGTTCTCCGATGGGGAGATCGTGGTGGTCGCCGACACCCATGTGGACCCGGAATTCGGCACCGGTGCGGTCAAAGTCACCCCCGCCCACGATCCCAACGACTTCGAGATCGGGCTGCGCCATCAGCTCGACATGCCGACGATCCTCGACGAACGCGCCCGGATCACCGGAACCGGCACCCAGTTCGACGGCATGGACCGCTTCGAGGCGCGCGTCGCGGTGCGCGAAGCTCTGGCGGCACAGGGCCGCATCGTCGCCGAGAAGCGGCCCTACCTGCACAGCGTCGGGCATTCCGAGCGCAGCGGTGAAGTCATCGAGCCGCGGCTGTCCATGCAGTGGTGGGTCGACGTCTCCTCGCTGGCCAAGGCCGCCGGGGATGCGGTCCGCGACGGCGACACCGTCATCCACCCCAAGAGCCTGGAGCCGCGCTGGTTCGGCTGGGTCGATGACATGCACGACTGGTGCATCTCCCGGCAGCTGTGGTGGGGACATCGCATCCCGATCTGGCACGGGCCGAACGGCGAGAAAGTCTGCGTCGGGCCGGACGAGACCCCGCCGGAGGGCTGGGAGCAGGACCCCGACGTGCTCGACACCTGGTTCTCCTCGGCGCTGTGGCCGTTCTCCACGCTGGGCTGGCCGGACGCCACGCCGGAGTTGAAGAAGTTCTACCCGACGAGCGTCTTGGTGACCGGCTACGACATCCTGTTCTTCTGGGTGGCGCGGATGATGATGTTCGGCACCTTCGTCGGCGGTGACGCCGCCCTGCCCGACGCCGGTGTTCCGTTCCGCGACGTATTCCTGCACGGTCTGATCCGCGACGAACACGGCCGCAAGATGAGCAAATCCCGCGGCAACGGCATCGACCCGCTGGACTGGGTGGAGAAGTTCGGCGCCGACGCCCTGCGGTTCACCCTGGCGCGCGGGGCGAGTCCCGGCAGCGACCTGTCGATCGGCGAGGACCACGCCCGGGCCTCGCGCAACTTCGTCACCAAGCTGTTCAACGCCACCCGCTTCGCCCTGCTCAACGGGGCCGCCCCGGCACCGTTGCCGGCGATCGAGGAACTGACCGACGCCGACCGGTGGATTCTCGGGCGGCTGGAGGAGGTTCGCGCTGAAGTCGATTCGGCTTTCGACGCCTACGAGTTCGGGCGGGCATGTGAGGCGCTGTACCACTTCGCCTGGGACGAATTCTGCGACTGGTACGTCGAACTGGCCAAAACCCAGCTGGGACAAGGACTTGCACACACCACCGCGGTGTTGGCGGCGGTGCTCGACACGCTGTTGCGGCTGCTGCACCCGGTGATCCCGTTCGTCACCGAAACGCTGTGGCAGGAGCTCACCGGCGCGGAGTCGCTGGTCGTCGCGGACTGGCCGGTGCCGTCGGGAATCGCGGTGGACCAGGTTGCCGCGCAACGGATCGCCGACATGCAGAAGCTGGTGACCGAGGTGCGCCGATTCCGCAGTGACCAGGGCCTGCGGGACCGGCAGAAGGTACCGGCCCGGCTGACCGGTATCGACGACGCCGACCTGGCCACCCAGGTGGCGGCGGTGGCCTCCCAGGCCTGGCTGACCGAGTCCGGCGAGGGATTCGCGCCGTCGGCCACCGTCGAGGTGCGGCTCGGAGCGGGCGCCAAGACCAGCACGGTCGTGGTCGAACTCGACACCTCAGGAACCGTCGACGTCGTCGCCGAGCGCCGGCGGCTGGAGAAGGATCTGGCCACCGCCCGCAAGGAACTCGAGGCCACGTCGGCGAAGCTGGGCAACGAGGCGTTCCTGGCCAAGGCGCCCGAGGCCGTGGTCGACAAGATCCGGGGCCGCCAGCAGCTGGCCCGCGACGAGGTGGACCGGATCACCGCACGTCTCGCGGCCCTGGCATGAACCCCGAACCGGCCGCCGGCCCCGAACCGACACCGGACGAGATCGCGGCCCTGCTGCAGGTGGAACACCTACTCGATCAGCGTTGGGGCGAAACCCAGATCGAGCCGAGCCTGGCCCGGATCAACGCGCTGCTGGACCTGCTCGGCTCCCCGCAGCGCAGTTATCCGTCCATTCACGTCGCCGGGACCAACGGCAAGACCTCGGTGGCGCGCATGATCGACGCGTTGCTGACCGCCTTCTCCCGCCGTACCGGGCGCACCACCAGCCCGCACCTGCAGTCGGCGGTCGAGCGCATCGCCATCGACGGCGAACCGATCAGCCCGGCGCGATACGTGCAGACCTACACCGAGATCGAGCCCTTCGTCCACATGGTCGACGCGTCCTCCCAAGCTGATGGGGGACCGGCCATGAGCAAGTTCGAGGTGCTGACCGGCATGGCATTCGCGGCCTTCGCCGACGCGCCGGTCGACGTCGCGGTGGTCGAGGTCGGCATGGGCGGTCGCTGGGACGCCACCAACGTGGTGCAGGCTCCGGTCGCCGTCATCACCCCGATCGGCATCGACCACGTCGACTATCTCGGTGCGGACATCGCCGGAATAGCGGCGGAGAAGGCCGGCGTCATCCACCGCTCGCCGGACGAACTGACCGACACCGTGGCGGTCATCGCCCGTCAGGCGCCCGAGGCGATGGAGGTGCTGCTCGCGGAATCGGTGCGCGCGGATGCCGCGGTGGCACGGGAGAACTCCGAGTTCGCGGTACGCAGCCGTCAACTCGCGGTCGGCGGACAGGTGCTGGAACTGCAGGGCCTCGGCGGGGTGTACTCCGAGATCTTTCTGCCGCTGCACGGCGAGCACCAGGCCCACAACGCCGTGCTGGCACTGGCGGCGGTGGAGGCCTTCTTCGGCGCCGGCGCCGACCGTCAACTCGACGTCGAGACGGTCCGGGCGGGCTTCGCGGCGGTGCGCAGCCCCGGCCGGCTGGAGCGGATGCGCAGCTCGCCCACCGTCTTCATCGATGCGGCCCACAACCCGGCGGGGGCCGCCGTGCTGGCCCAGGCCCTGACCGACGATTTCGACTTCCGCTATCTCGTCGGTGTGGTCAGCGTGATGCGCGACAAGGACGTGGACGGCATTCTGGCGGCGCTGGAGCCGGTGTTCGACCGGATTGTGGTGACGCACAACGGTTCCGAGCGGGCGTTGGACATCGAGCGGCTTACCGTTGCAGCGGCGCGGTGGTTCGGTGACGACCGGGTGGTCACCACCGAAACGCTCGAGGACGCGATCGACGCCGCCACCGCTTTGGTCGACGAATTCGACTCTGCGGAGCAGGCGATGGCCGGCGGGTCGGGGGCCGGGATCGTGATCACCGGCTCGGTGGTCACCGCCGGCGCCGCGCGTTCGCTGTTCGGCAAGGACCCCGCATGACCGGAGACGACGAGGTGCAGCGCAGCTATGAGGAGAAGGCGGCCGACATGACCCAGAGTCCAGGCGCTCCCGATCCGTGGCGGGGCTTGCGCGGCGTGATGTCCGCGACGCTGATCCTGGAGGCCATCACGGTGTTGCTGGCCCTGCCGGTGGTCGGCGTGGTCGGGGGTGGCCTGACCCCGTTCTCGCTGGCCTACCTGCTCGGCTTGGCGCTGGCGCTGCTGGCGTTCGCCGGCATCCAGGGCCGGAGTTGGGCGATCTGGGCCAACCTGGCGCTGCAAGCGGTGTTGGTTGCCGGGTTTGTGGTCTACCCCGGCGTGGGGGTGATGGGACTGGTGTTCACCGCGGTGTGGGTGCTGATCGCCTACTTTCGTGCCGTGGTCATGCGACGCTCGTGAGGTCATCCGGCCTTCGGGCCGGTACGCTGTCGGCCGTGCCGCCGGCGACGATGCAGGGCGGGGCGAGGATGAGGAGCGGCGCTTCATGACTGAGCGGACTTTGGTACTGATCAAGCCGGACGGTGTGAACCGTCGCCTGGTGGGGGAGATCATCAGCCGGATCGAGCGCAAGGGCCTGACGTTGGCGGCCCTGGAGCTGCGGCCGGTGCAGCAGGCGGTGGCCCGGCAGCACTACGCCGAACACGACGGCAAGGCGTTCTTCGCGTCGCTGCTGGATTTCATCACCTCGGGACCCGTGGTGGCCGCCGTGGTGGAGGGCCCGCGCGCGATCGAGGCGTTCCGGCAGCTCGCCGGTGGCACCGACCCGGTGGCCAAGGCCACCCCGGGCACCATTCGGGGCGATTTCGGCCTGGAGACCCAGTACAACCTGGTACACGGCTCGGACTCGCCGGAGTCCGCCGAGCGGGAAATCGCACTGTGGTTCCCCGACTTGAAGCCGTCGGCGCCGACGTCGCCGATGACACTGGCCTGACCACGCCAGTTAGCGCCTTTTGTCCGGCGCCTGTGGGTTGTGTGGGATACTGGCTAGCGGGTGAACGTGACCGGACCGGTTTCCGACACCCGAATGAAGATTTCGGCGAGTGCGACGGTCGCGATACGTGATGCGGCGCCGATCGCCGGTCGTCATTCAGCCAGGCACCGAGTCGGTTCAACCAGAGCCCCTCGGAGCGAGACCACCACAAGCCCGGGATAGTGAGTCGGGCCCATAACGAGAAGTCCTCGCGTGGCCGCGTCGCAACGACGCGCCCGGGGGCTTGAGGAGACGTACGTGGTAGACCCCTCCCTTTTTAGAGGCCCGGAATCCGCACCGTCGGGACCGCCGACCGAGCACGAGGACTTGCCCGATCGCCTGCGCGTGCACTCGCTGGCGCGGGTGCTCGGCACCACCAGCCGCCGGGTGCTGGAGGCATTGACCGAACTGGACGGCCGGGCGCGCAGCGCCCACTCCAGCGTGGACCGGGTCGAGGCCGTGCGGGTCCGCGACCTTTTGGGTGCGGCCGCCGAACCCGCGTCGGCCGGCTTGTTCCAGCAGGCCGAGGCGCCCGATGACGTTCCGGACGAGCCCGAGTCCCGGTTGCTGCTGGAGACCGCTCCCGAACCGGTGACCGTCCGCGCCGACTACATGCCGCTGTTCGTCGCGCCGCAACCCGTTGCCTTCGAGCGCACGGTGGTGCGCGACGACGATGACGACGAGGACGACGACGAGGATCTCGGCGGCGCTGAAGCCGACGCCGAGGACGACAGCGGCGACCGGCCCGCCAACCGGCGCCGCCGCCGTGGTCGCCGTGGTCGCGGCAGGGGCCGTGGGTCCGAGGGCGCCGTCGCCGAGGACGCCGAGGACGACAACGACGACGAGGACCCCGCCGTGGAGGCGGAGGAGTCCGGGGACGCCGAGGACGCCACCGAGGAGGAGGAGGGCGGCTCGGCCGAGGAAGCCGGCAGCCGCCGTCGCCGGCGCCGCCGTCGTCGCAAGGCCGGAGCCGGCGAGGAAGAGGACACCAGCTCCTCCGACGACCCGCCCAACACGGTTGTTCACGAACGCGCCCCGCGTGCCAAGAACGGCCGGACCGCCAAGAGCGAGCGGGGTACCGGCGACGACGAGATCCAGGGCATCACCGGCTCTACACGGCTGGAGGCCAAGCGGCAGCGTCGCCGTGACGGCCGCGACGCCGGGCGCCGCCGCCCGCCGATCCTGAGCGAGGCCGAGTTCCTGGCCCGCCGCGAGGCGGTGGAGCGCAGGATGGTGGTGCGCGACCGGATCCGGACCGAGCCGCCGCATCCCGGTGCCCGATACACCCAGATCGCTGTGCTCGAAGACGGCGTGATGGTCGAACATTTCGTGACCTCTGCGGCGTCGACCTCCTTGGTGGGCAACGTCTACCTGGGCATCGTGCAGAATGTGCTGCCGTCGATGGAGGCCGCCTTCGTCGACATCGGGCGGGGCCGCAACGGCGTGCTGTATGCCGGCGAGGTGAACTGGGAAGCCGCCGGGCTCGGGGGCACCAACCGCAAGATCGAGCAGGCGCTCAAACCCGGCGACTATGTCGTCGTGCAGGTCAGCAAAGACCCCATCGGGCACAAGGGCGCCCGGCTGACCACCCAGATCTCGCTGGCCGGCCGTTACCTGGTCTATGTCCCGGGTGCGTCGTCGACCGGTATCAGCCGCAAGCTGCCCGACACCGAACGTCAGCGGCTCAAGGAAATCCTGCGCGAGGTGGTGCCCGCCGACGCCGGCGTGATCATCCGCACCGCCTCCGAGGGGGTCAAGGAAGACGACATCCGGGCCGACGTCGAGCGCCTGCAAGAACGCTGGACTCAGATCGAGGCCACCGCCGCCGAGGTCAAGCAGAAAGCGGCCGGTGCCGCCGTTGCGCTCTACGAGGAGCCCGACGTCCTGGTCAAGGTGATCCGGGACCTGTTCAACGAGGACTTCACCGAGCTGGTGGTCTCCGGTGACGCGGCCTGGGACACGATCAACGACTATGTGGGTTCGGTCGCCCCCGAACTGGTGCCCAAGCTGACCCGCTACCAGCCACCCACCGGCCCGGACGGTCAACCCGGTCCCGACGTGTTCGCGGTGCACCGCATCGACGAACAGCTGGCCAAGGCGCTCGACCGTAAGGTCTGGCTGCCCTCGGGCGGCACGCTGGTGATCGACCGGACCGAGGCGATGACGGTCGTCGACGTCAACACCGGCAAGTTCACCGGCTCCGGGGGCAACCTCGAGGAGACGGTGACCAAGAACAACTTGGAGGCCGCCGAGGAGATCGTGCGGCAGCTTCGCCTCCGGGACATCGGCGGCATCATCGTCATCGACTTCATCGACATGGTGCTGGAGTCCAACCGGGATCTGGTGCTGCGCCGTTTGACCGAGGCGCTGGGCCGCGACCGAACCCGCCACCAGGTCTCCGAGGTGACGTCGCTGGGCCTGGTCCAGCTGACCCGCAAGCGCTTGGGAACCGGGCTCATCGAGGCGTTCTCGACGTCGTGTCAGCACTGCGCCGGCCGCGGCATCATGCTGCACGCCGACCCGGTGGACTCGGCCGCACCGGGACGCAAGTCCGAGCCGGGTACCACCAGCCGCCGCAGCAAGCGCTCGAAGAAGCCGAAAGTCGACGAACCGGCAGTCGCCAAGGTCCCGGTGCACACCCCCGGCGACCATCCGATGTTCAAGGCGATGGCTGCGGCCAGCGACCGGCATGAGGACGCGCCGGACGAGGACGGTGCGGCACCCGGCGCCGATGAGCTGGCGGTGGACGTCACCGTGCAGGTCGAGGCAGACGAGCTCGCTGTCGACGGCGAGGGCGCCGCGGTGCTCGTGGAGCCGGACGCCGTGTCCGAGGATGGCGATGAGACGGCCGAGGACCTGGCCGACGAGGTCGCCGACGACGACGAAGTGGATGAAGACGAGGACAGCGTCGAGTCCGACGAGGACGAGTCTGACGAAGACGAAGACGAAGTCGATCTCGACGACGATGACGACGAGGACTTCGACGAGGACCTGGACGTAATCGATGACGGCGACGAGTCCGATGACGACGAGTCCGATGACGATGACGACGACGATGACGACGACGACTCCGACGAGGATGACGACTCCGACGAGGATGACGACGACGATGACTCCGACGAGGATGACGACTCCGACGAGGATTCCGAGGAGTCGGTCTTCGAGGAGCCCGAGGTGCCGGTGTTCGAGCGTCCGCGCCGTCGACGCGCGGCAGCCCGGCCAGCGGGGCCACCGATGTAACGTCGTGCCGGTTTGACCCCTTAGACGCTGGTCACGTACCCTTGACCAGTTGTCGCCAGGCGGGAATAACCACAGCTCGGCGGACAGAACCCCAGACACCTGCGCAAGTCCCGATGGCGTGCGCGCCCGAGAAGCAGAGGTAGAAACCAACGATGGCGACGTACGCAATCGTCAAGACCGGCGGCAAGCAGTACAAGGTTGCCGTTGGTGACGTGCTCAAGGTGGAGACTGTCTCTTATACACAT